>JBFHKK010000195.1:0-5638 GCA_041595475.1 Pseudomonas sp.
TGATCGTCGAGTCGGTGCATCCGGGGCCGGTGATCACCCGCTTCGAGATCCAGCCGGCGGCCGGGGTCAAGGTCAGCCGCATCTCCAACCTGGCCAAGGACCTGGCGCGCTCGCTGGCGGTGATCAGCGTGCGGGTGGTGGAAGTCATCCCCGGCAAGACCACGGTGGGCATCGAGATCCCCAACGAGGATCGGCAGATCGTGCGCTTCTCCGAGGTGCTGTCGTCCAGCGAGTACGACGATGCCAAGTCGCCGGTGACCCTGGCCCTGGGCCATGATATCGGCGGCAAGCCGGTGATCACCGATCTGGCCAAGATGCCGCACCTGCTGGTCGCCGGCACCACCGGTTCGGGCAAGTCGGTGGGGGTCAACGCCATGATCCTGTCGATCCTGTTCAAGTCCAAGCCGGAAGACGCGCGGCTGATCATGATCGACCCGAAGATGCTCGAGCTGTCGATCTACGAGGGCATTCCGCACCTGCTCTGCCCGGTGGTCACCGACATGAAGGAGGCGGCCAACGCCCTGCGCTGGAGCGTGGCCGAGATGGAGCGACGCTACCGGCTGATGGCGGCGATGGGGGTGCGCAACCTGGCCGGCTTCAACCGCAAGGTCAAGGACGCCATCGAGGCCGGCGCGCCGCTGCCCGACCCGCTGTACAAGCGCCAGAACATGGAGGACGAGGCGCCGCTGCTCAAACCCCTGCCGACCATAGTGGTGATCGTCGACGAGTTCGCCGACATGATGATGATCGTCGGCAAGAAGGTCGAGGAACTGATCGCGCGCATCGCCCAGAAGGCGCGGGCCGCCGGCATCCACCTGATCCTGGCCACCCAGCGGCCCTCGGTGGATGTGATCACCGGCCTGATCAAGGCCAATATCCCGACCCGCATGGCCTTCCAGGTCTCGAGCAAGATCGACTCGCGCACCATCCTCGACCAGGGCGGCGCCGAGCAGTTGCTCGGCCATGGCGACATGCTCTACCTGCCGCCGGGTACCGGCCTGCCGATTCGCGTGCACGGTGCCTTCGTCTCCGACGACGAGGTGCATCGCGTGGTCGAGGCCTGGAAGCAGCGCGGCACGCCCGATTACATCGAAGACATCCTGGCCGGCGTCGAGGAGGCCGGCAGTGGCTTCGAGGGTGGCGGCAGCGGCGAGGGCAGCGAGGGCAGCGAGGAGGATCCGCTGTACGACGAGGCCGTCGCCTTCGTCCTGGAGAGCCGCCGCGCCTCCATCTCCGCAGTGCAACGCAAGCTGAAAATCGGCTACAACCGCGCGGCACGGATGATCGAGGCCATGGAGATGGCCGGCGTGGTCAGTTCCATGAACACCAATGGCTCGCGCGAAGTGATAGCGCCCGGGCCGGCTCGCGACTAAACAGCGGGACAAGGTCCCCAGAGGAGTTCCATGCGCTCGATTCGCATGTTGTTGATGGTTCTATTGTGCATCCCCAGTCTTTCCGCCGTGGCTAGCGAGGACGTGGCGGTTCAGCGTCTGACCCAGCTGCTCAGCCAGGCCCAGACCATCACCGCGCGCTTTTCCCAGCTGACCCTCGACGGCAGCGGCACCCAGCTGCAGGAAACCGCCGGGGAGCTGGCGCTCAAGCGCCCGGGCCTGTTCCGCTGGCACACCGACGAGCCGATGGAGCAGTTGCTGGTCTCCAACGGCGAGAAGGTCTGGCTCTATGACCCCGACCTGGAGCAGGTGACCATCCAGACCCTCGACCAGCGCCTGACCCACACGCCGGCGCTGCTGCTCTCCGGCGATGTCTCGAAGATCAGCGAGAACTTCGAGATCAGCCACAAGGAAGGCGGCAGCGTGGTGGATTTCATCCTCAAACCCAAGGCCAAGGACAGCCTGTTCGACAGCCTGCGCCTGTCCTTTCGCGGCGGCGTGCTCAACGACATGCAGTTGATCGACAGCATCGGCCAGCGCACCAATATCCTGTTTCTCAACGTGCAGATGAACCAGCCGCTGGCGGACAGTCAGTTCAGCTTCGAGATTCCCGAAGGCGCGGACGTCATCCAAGAATAAGAGGCACGAGCCAGGCTCCATGGATCTGTTCAGCAAGGCCCCTGTCGCCCAGCCCCTGGCGGCCCGCTTGCGTGCCGCCAGTCTGGACGAGTACGTCGGCCAGGAGCACCTGCTGGCCCGCGGCAAGCCGCTGCGCGAGGCACTGGAGCAGGGTGCGCTGCACTCGATGATCTTCTGGGGGCCGCCGGGGGTGGGCAAGACCACCCTGGCCCGGCTCCTGGCTCAGGTCAGCGATGCCCATTTTGAGACGATCTCCGCGGTGCTGTCCGGGGTCAAGGAAATCCGTCAGGCGGTGGAAATCGCCCGCCAGCACGCCGCCCAGTCTGGGCGGCGGACCATCCTCTTCGTCGATGAGGTGCATCGCTTCAACAAGTCGCAGCAGGACGCCTTTCTGCCCTATGTGGAAGACGGCACCCTGATCTTCATCGGCGCCACCACCGAGAACCCGTCTTTCGAACTGAACAACGCCTTGCTCTCCCGCGCCCGCGTCTATGTGCTCAAGAGCCTCGACGAGGCGGCGCTGCGCAAGCTGGTGAGCCGCGCGTTGGGCGAGGCCAAGGGGCTGGGCGAGCGGCGCCTGAGCCTGCCCGAAGACAGCGCCAAGATGCTCCTGGCCGCCGCCGATGGGGATGGCCGTCGTCTGCTCAACCTTCTCGAAAATGCCGCCGACCTGGCCGAGGATGGCGGCGAGATCGGCGTCGACCTGCTGCAGGACCTGCTCGGCGACGGCCGCCGACGCTTCGACAAGGGCGGCGAGGCCTTCTACGACCAGATCTCCGCATTGCACAAGGCGGTGCGCGGCTCCAGCCCGGATGGCGCACTCTACTGGTTCGCGCGCATGCTCGATGGCGGCTGTGACCCGCTGTATATCGCCCGGCGAGTGGTGCGCATGGCCAGCGAGGATGTCGGCAACGCCGATCCGCGCGCCCTGACTCTGTGCCTGCATGCCTGGGATGTGCAGGAGCGCCTGGGCAGCCCCGAAGGCGAACTGGCGGTGGCCCAGGCGATCGTCTACCTGGCCTGCGCGCCCAAGAGCAATGCCGTATACACGGCGTTCAAGGCGGCCATGCGCGACGCCGCCGAGCACGGCTCGCTGGAGGTGCCCCTGCACCTGCGCAACGCGCCGACCAAATTGATGAAAGAGCTGGGCTACGGCGAGCAGTATCGCTACGCCCACGACGAGCCCGATGGCTACGCCGCTGGCGAGGACTATTTCCCCGAGCAATTGGCCCCGCGCCGCTACTATCAGCCAGTGCCGCGCGGCTTGGAGCTGAAGATCGGCGACAAGCTCAGGCATCTGGCCGAACAGGATCGGGCCAGCGCCCGTCAGCGGAGAAAGCCATGCTAGCGGCGACCCTGGCCGTGGCCATCGGCGGCGCCGCCGGCTGCCTGTTGCGCTTCGCCACCGCCAACTGGATCAACGCCCATTGGCCGCAGCACTTCAATATCGCCACCCTGCTGGTGAACCTGGTCGGCTGTCTGCTGATCGGTTATCTGTACGGCGCCTTCCTGCTGCGCCCGGAAGTGCCGGTGGAAGTGCGTGCCGGCCTGATCGTCGGCGTACTCGGCGGCCTGACCACCTTCTCCTCCTTTTCCCTCGACACCCTGCGCCTGCTGGAAAGCGGCCAGGCGCCCATGGCCATCGGCTATGTGGCGCTCAGCGTGTTCGGCGGCCTGCTCGCGACCTGGGCCGGCCTATCCTTTAGCAAACTCTGACCGACGAGACCCCGACATGCTCGACCCCAAACTGGTGCGCACCCAACTGCAGGACATTGCCCAGCGCCTCGCTACCCGCGGCTTCGAACTGGATGTCGCCCGCTTCGAGGCACTGGAGGCTCAGCGCAAGACGGTGCAGACCCGCACCGAGCAGCTGCAGGCCGAGCGCAACAGCCGTTCCAAGGCCATCGGCCAGGCCAAGCAGCGCGGTGAGGACATTGCCCCGCTGATGGCCGATGTCGAACGCATGGGCGGCGAACTGGAGGCCGGCAAGCAGGAACTGGACGCGATCCAGCGCGAACTGGACGACTTGCTGCTGAACATCCCCAATCTGCCCCATGAGTCGGTGCCCCTGGGCGACGACGAGGAGCACAACGTCGAGGTGCGTCGCTGGGGCACGCCGCCGACCTTCGACTTCGAAGTCAAGGACCATGTCAGCCTCGGCGAACGCCATGGCTGGCTGGATTTCGAGACCGCCGCCAAGCTTTCCGGTGCCCGCTTCGCCCTGCTGCGTGGCCCCATCGCTCGCCTTCATAGAGCGTTAGCGCAGTTTATGATCGATCTGCACACCCGCGAGCACGGCTACGAGGAGGCCTACACCCCGTACCTGGTACAGGCCCCGGCGCTGCAGGGTACCGGCCAGTTGCCCAAGTTCGAGGAGGACCTGTTCAAGATCGGCCGCGACAAGGAGGCCGACCTCTATCTGATCCCCACCGCCGAGGTGTCGCTGACCAACATAGTGGCCGGCGAGATTCTCGAGGCCAAGCAGCTGCCGCTCAAGTTCGTCGCCCATACGCCGTGCTTTCGCAGCGAGGCCGGCGCCTCCGGCCGCGACACCCGCGGCATGATCCGCCAGCACCAGTTCGACAAGGTCGAGATGGTGCAGATCGTCGCGCCGGACAAGTCCTTTGAGGCGCTGGAAAGCCTGACCAGCAATGCCGAGCGGGTCCTGCAGCTGCTCGAGCTGCCGTATCGGGTGCTGGCCCTGTGCACCGGCGACATGGGCTTCGGCGCGGCCAAGACCTACGACCTGGAGGTCTGGGTGCCAAGCCAGGACAAGTATCGCGAGATCTCCTCCTGCTCCAACTGCGGCGACTTCCAGGCGCGGCGCATGCAGGCCCGCTACCGCAATCCGGAAACCGGCAAGCCGGAGCTGTTACACACCCTCAATGGTTCGGGTCTGGCGGTCGGTCGCACCCTGGTGGCGGTACTGGAGAACTATCAGCAGGCCGATGGCAGCATTCGCGTGCCGGCGGTGCTCAAGCCCTATATGGGCGGCATCGACATTATCGGTTAATGCCTTGGGTGCAGAAGGCGCAGGCTTCTGCTACCCGAGACTCTCTCGGTGGAAAACGCGGTGGCGTTCTCCACGCTAGCTAGCCCAGGCGTCGAGGCTCAGTCATGGATTTCCTTCCGTTGTTCCACAAACTTCAGGATCGCCTGGTGCTGGTGGTTGGCGGCGGCGAGGTGGCGCTGCGCAAGTCGCGCCTGCTGGCCGATGCCGGCGCGCGGCTGCGCGTGGTGGCTCCGGAGATCCGCGACGAGCTGCGCAGGCTGGTGGAACAGGGCGCGGGTGAATTGCATCCGCGCGGTTATGCCGCCGCCGATCTGCAGGGCGTCGGCCTGGTGATCGCCGCCACCGATGACGAGCCGCTCAATGCGCGTATTTCGGCCGACTGCCAGCAGCTCGGCATTCCGGTCAATGTGGTGGATGCGCCCAAGCTGTGCAGCGTGATCTTTCCGGCGATCGTCGACCGTTCGCCGCTGATAGTAGCGATCACCAGCGGCGGCGACGCGCCTGTGCTGGCACGGCTGATCCGGGCCAAGATCGAGACCTGGATTCCCGCCACCTATGGCCAGCTGGCCGGCCTGGCCAAGCGCTTTCGCGCCCA
>JBFHKK010000196.1:0-5590 GCA_041595475.1 Pseudomonas sp.
CAGGGGCCCTGGTCGATGTCCTCGGGCCAGCGCCAGGGCCGCATGAAGCGACCGAAGAAGGGTTTTTTGAACAGTCGATAGGCTGTATGGTTCATCGCCGCGCTCCTCTGCATTCGGCGGGCAAAGGCGCCTGCGGCGGCGCCTCCCATGCCCTTGTCGGGGGCCATGCTAGGCAGTGGGCGGCAGACCCACCATGGGTGAAATTGACGAAAAACGTGCGAAAAGCGCGGCCAGGGAAAAGAGGGAAATTGCCATGCGGGTGACGGTTGTAATGGCCGATCGTTGTTCGGCCACCAGCGTCTCGGCGGCCTTGGAGTTTCTCGAGTGCGCCAACGTGCTGCATCAGTTCGCCACGGGCGGCGCCGCCGGCCAGCCCTTCGAGGTGCAGAGCGCCTCGATCGACGGCGCCGCCGTGACCTGCACCGGCGGGCTGCGCCTGACGCCGCACAAGGCCCTGGCCGAGGTCGAGGAAACCGACCTGGTCATAGTCCCGGGATTTATGTTCAACATCCTCTCGGTGTTGCCGGCGATGGCGCCGCTGTGCGCCTGGCTGCGCCAGCAGCACAAGCGCAACGCCTATATCGCCAGCATGTGCACCGGCGCCTTCGTCACCGCCCAGGCCGGGCTGCTCGACGGCAGGCGCGCCACCACCCACTGGATCTTCGCCGAGCAGTTCGTCCGCTGCTTTCCGCGGGTGAAGCTGCAGGCCGAGCGCAGCGTGACCGATGACGGCCTGCTGCTCTGCTCGGCCGGCTCGACCACCGGCAGCGATCTGCTGCTGCACATCATCCGCCGCTTCGCCTCACCGCAGCTGGCGGCCGAATGCTCGAAGAAGCTGTTGGTCGACAGCGCCGAGCGCCTGCAGACGCCCTACAGGAGCGAGGCGTTCAACAAGGCGCATCAGGATGCGGAGATCCTCAGGGTGCAGGTCTGGCTGGAGAAGCATCTGGCCGAGCCCATCGTCCTGGAGCAGGTAGCCGAACGCTTCGCCCTGACCCTGCGCAGCCTGATCCGCCGCTTCAAGGACGCCACCGGGGTGACGCCCGGGCAGTACCTGCAGAACCTGCGCATCGAGCGGGCCAAGCACCTGCTGGAGGGCGGGCAGGAGAACTTCGAGCGCATCACCCAGCAGGTCGGTTACGAGGATGGCAGTTCCTTCCGCCGCCTGTTCAAGCAGCGGGTGGGGATCTCGCCGGGCGCCTATCGCCGCCGCTTCAACGGCCAGCTGCGCTAACCCGGCCGGCGCTGGCGAGGCCCTCGCCGGATCCGGCCAGCCTCGGCGAAAGCGCATGCCGCAGGGCGCGCAGGCGCGCTCGAACAGTTCGATCTCGGCAAGAGCCGCGCCTATCCAGAGGCGTCGCAGCCGGGCCATGGCCATGGGCACCCGGCGGATGCCTGATCCACCTGCATGGCTGGCGTCCTCCTGTCGGTTGTCAGGGGCGGGCGATCAGTTGCGCGCCTTGCCCGCTTCGAGGATCGGCAGGCCGGCCTCGGTGGGAATGTAGATGCGCTCGCCCTTGCCTTCCTGCAGGCCCTTGATCCAGATGTAGCGCAGGTATTGTTCGTTGTTCTTCAGCGATTCGCCGATGATCCGGTTGGCTTCGGCCGCGGCCTTGGCGCGCTCGATATCGGCCGCGCCCTCGGCCTTGGCCTGAACGATCTTGGCCTGGCCCTCGGCCTCGGCCAGGGTGACCCGCGCCTTGGCCTGCATCAGCGCCGCCTGCTCGCGGGCCTTGGCCTCCTCGATCAGGATCTGCTTGGACCACTCGGCCTCTTTCAGCGCGGCGCGGCCGTTGAGCTCCATCTTGTAGACGTTGTAATTGGGCCAGGCCCAGAGCGCCAGAATGACCGCGCCAACCCCGGCGATGACCAGAAACAGCAGGGACCCCAGGGCCAGCGCTTGGCGGTGTTGATACATCTGTTGCTCCTTAACGGTGACTAACTGAATCGAGTGCGGGGCCGCGCCTCAGGCTTCGCCCAGCGTGAGGGCGAAGTGATGGCTGCTCAGCTGCAGGCCCTTGCGCAGATAGAGGCGGTGGGCGGCGTGGCGGGCGTAGCCGGAGTCCAGGTGCAGCGCCTGGCACTGCTGGGCGCGGGCGTGCTCGATCAGCCAGTCCAGCAGCGTCTCGGCGAAACCCTGGCCGCGTGCCTCGGGCAGGGTCGACAGATCATCGAGGTAGAGGATCTTGCCCCAGGCCAGATACTCGGCGCAGCGAAAGCCGGCCACGCTCTGGATCGCGCCTCGCTGCTCCAGGGCCAGGATCTGGTAGCCCTGGGCCTGCTGGCGGCGAACCCGGGCGAGGAACTCGCCGGCCTGCAGGTGCGGTCGCAGCGCCTGGAAGGCCGGGAAGCAGGCCTGGATCTCGGCGTCCGTGTGGGCGATGGCGAGGCTGAACGACATGGGCAGTCCTAAATTAGGGCCGGGCGCGACTGGCTCGCGGCCAGGCTCAGCTGCTGTGGCTGGCGGGATGGCCAATGGCGCCCATTCAGGCGCCCTGGGTCGCGCTCGCCGCGTTGCCCTCGGCCGACAGGCCCCTGACCACCAGGTACAGCAGCGGCCCGGCGGAAACGAACACGGCGGTGAGCAGTAAATAGGGCAGCACATGGCCGAGGGATTTGCCCCGGGCCCTGGCATCGCGATACATCCACACGCAGGCCAGGGCGGCGAGTATGTAGAGATCGATCACCACCTGGGCGGTATCCGGGCTGGACATCAGTTGCAGGCCGAACTGCAGCAGGGATTGCTCGGCGATGGCCATGCAGTAGCCGGTGTAGGCGGCGAAGGCGAGCAGGGTCAGCAGGGGCAGGGCGATTCTTTTCATGGTCTTCCTTGGCGTGGGGGCGAGCACTGGGCTCGCGGGACAGGCGGGCGCGCGACGATCATCCGTCAGCGGCTAGCTGGCTGTCGAGGCGGCGGCAGCCTTGCCGGCTGGGTTCGGCAAGCGCGCATCGAGCTCCGCCGCCAGCGCCTGCTTGGCGCCGCCGCGCAGCAGGGTGCCATGGGCGGCGACCAGGTGCTCGAAGTCCAGCGCCAGCAGTTGGTCGAAGTCGCCTCTCAGGTTTCGACCTCCGGCGCTGACCCGCTTGAGCCAGGGCTTGCCGATCTGCAGGCCGAGGCGAAAACCCATCAGCCTCAGCACCCAGCGAGTGAAGGCCGTGGTATGGCGCCAGCCGGACAGGTACTGAAGGCTGTCGGTGGTGATCAACAGCTTGTGCCGGCGCAACAGCAGCGCCGCCTCGGGGAATCTGGCCTGCTTGAACAGAAAGAACTGGGCGTCCTCGAACGGCGGCGGGGTGTCCGCCTCGATAAGCTGATCAGGCGTCGGCAGCTTGTAGGTTGCCTGGCCCGCCTGGCACCAGAACCGGGCCTGATAGCGGTCGCAATAGAAGCGATCATCCAGCCCGTGAAAGTCGCCCAGGCGCATCACCTGCTTGACCCTGCCCAGCGCTTCGAGGCTGCGCAGGCCGGCCTCGTTCAGGCGCACCGGGTTGATCAGGGTCAGCTCGCCGGCCTGGCGGACGATCAGCATGTTGCGGTTCATCTGCATGCCGGGGCCGATTTTGATGCTGCCGTGAACGAAGAACACATCGTTGAAGAGTTCTTCGATCGGATCATGGGGGCTGGCCGGTGGATACGAAGTCGCGTGCATGTCTGAGCCTTCCTTGGATGGTTGTGGGCAGCGCCCCGCCCCTCGTGCCTGGCGCGGGCCTGCGCGTGCGTCGGCAGTCTGCACCCAGCGACGCCGCGGACTCACGCGTCCGGCCCGCGCGCGGCCGCCGCGAGGAGCAGTAGCCTGCACCCCGCAGGGTTCTTGCCGCGCCTTTATTCCGCCAGCGCCGCGGCCGCGAGCTGGGCGACTATCCCGTGCACCGCGCGAGTCGGGTGTATGCCGTCCCAGAACAGAAACTGCGCCGGCGCCTTGCAGCTGTAGGGCGGCACCCCGGGGCTGACGCAGGCCGCCTCGGTTTCGCTCAGGCCGAAGGCCTGGGGATCGGCTGCCAGGCCGTTGACCGCAGCGAACAGATCGAGGCGGACGATCTCGATGCCGGGCGCGTTCGCCCATTGATCCAGCAGGGCTTCGAGGCCGAGGTTGTAGGCCTGGGAATAGAACAGCGCCAGGTCGGCGGCGCCGGGATTGAGCAGGTCGAGCTTGCGGATCGCCGGGGTCAGCGCCAGGTTGGGCGAGTTGCCGACCAGAAACTGGCGGGCACCGGCCGTATAGAGGGCTTCGAGGTTGGCGTCGACCGCCTCGAGGGCATCGAAGATGACCGGCAGGCCGCTTAGGCCGGCGGCGATGGCATCGCGCACGTCGTTGCCGCCGATCTCCAGCACATAGAGGGCGCCGGCCGGGGCCTGGCCGGCAAAATCCGCGAGGAAGGCAGCGACCTGGGTCGACAGGTTGATGCCGTCGCCGGCGTCGCGGGCGCGGGCGCCACCGACCGCATAGTTGGTCGCCGCAGGCTCGCTGTCCTGGAAGGCCGGGCGCACGTCGTCGGCCAGATCCAGCGGACGGGCGAACTGTTCGATCCAGGTGGCGCCGTTGCTGAAGTGGTGGCCGCCCTTGGCATAGGCCGCGTCGGGGATCAGAAAGGCGTTGAGGTTGGCATAGGGCGGTGCGGAGTTCTGCTGGGTCAGGGCGAAGGCGTTGCCCGGGTCCGAGAGGCTGGTGCCGAACACCACCAGGCGATCGAAGTTCAGTTGCGCGCTCGCCCCGCTGGGCGCCAGCAGCGTCAGGGCGAGGAGTCCGAGGTAGATCCATCCGCTGGCGTGAGTCGTTTTCATGTCATCTGCCCACCATCAGGAACAGGTTGGCCCCCCTAGTTGTGTAAACCCAGTACGTTGTTCAGTGGAAGTGGCGCGCGACTGATGGGCGGGTTGTAACCGAGGCTGGCGTGCGGGCGGTGCCAGTTGTAGTGATGCAGCCAGGGCAGCAGGTGCTGTGCTCGCTGTGCTGAGCTTTCGTAGCTACGGGCATAGGCCCACTCGCGCAGGCTGGTCTGGATGAAGCGCTCGGCCTTGCCGTTGGTCCTTGGCGTATAAGGCTTGGTGCGCAGATGGCGCAGCCCCAATCGCCTGACCAGACGCCGAAATTTGCGTGAGCCATAGCAGCTGCCGTTGTCGGTCATGATACGGGTGAAGTGAATGCCCAGGCTGCGGTAGTAACGCAGCGCTTGCATCAAGGCCTGACACGCGGTGCGGCCACGCTCATCGGGATGCAGACTGCTGAAGGCGATGCGGCTGGCGTCGTCGATGGCCACATGGACGAACTCCCAGCCCGCACCGCTGGAGTTTTGCTGGCGGTCACCGGTGACCCGGTGGCCTGGCTTCCTGAAGCGCCCCAGCTTCTTGATATCCAGGTGCAATAGGTCTCCGGCTGCCGGGTACTCATAACGCACCACGGGTGGCGCCGGCTCCAGTTCGGCCAGTCGATTCAAACCGACCCGTCGCAGACGCCGCGCCACGGTGCTGACGGCCAGGCCCTATTGCATCGCTATCTGCCGATAGGTATGGCGGTTATGGCGTCGCTCGATCAGCTGCTCCACTAGCGCATCGGGCGTTGCATGGGGACAATGCTGTGGACGTGAAGAG
>JBFHKK010000197.1:0-5550 GCA_041595475.1 Pseudomonas sp.
CGCCACGAGAGTCGTGGCGCACGCGCTGCGCCGGCCTTAGTCCGACTCGCCGGCCTGGTAGTTGTTGAGCGAGATGACCCGGGTCTTGCCGATGCGGTGGCGGTAGATCTCGCGCAGGTACTTGATGGCCTTCTTGACGCTTTCCCGGGACAGGCGGATGTCGTTGATCGAGACGAACTTGTCCTGGTCGTGGATCAACTCGCGGTACTTCTTTTCGTACATGGGTTTGATCGCATACCAGTTGGTATCGAGAATCTTCGCCGGGTTCTCGTACTCGTTGAGCATGGCATCGACGCGGACCTCGTCGAACTCATCGGCCATGATGAAGTCGAGAATGGCGTTGTCCAGGCTCTCGTCGAAGCGGTGCGGGTCGCGGGCGAAGCAGCGCTTGATGAAGGCCACGATCAGGGTCAGGAAGTCGTCCGACAGGCACGGGCTCTTGGCGATCAGGGTGGTCAGCGAGAGGTTGGCCGAGGCGCCGATCACCAGGGCGTAGCGCTTCAGGGTGGTGTTGGGGAACAGGCTGTTGAGGTGGGTCTTGAGCCGGTTCAGGTCCATGTAGGACAGCTTGTAGTCCTTGGGCAGGGAGACGATCGAGACCACCGAGGAGCAGTTCTTGAAGAAGTGCAGGTCGCTCAGCTTGCTGGTGTCGTAGTCGGACTTCTTGTACGCCTCCAGCGCCTCGCGGTAGCGCTTGGATTCGATCGGCAGCAGGCTGATGCCCTCGATGGCCTGGGTCACCTTGTTGAAGTGCGGCAGGTCGATGGAGCGGAAGAACAGATCGTCGATGTTCAGCCGCGACGGCTCCTTGTCCAGCACGCGGAACTTGTCCGGTGCGGCCGCGCCCTGTTCGGGTACCACGGATTCGGCGTAGGCCACCGCCACCGGGCCGGCCAGGCTCATGAACAGGTCGTTGGCGTCCAGGCGGATGGTTTCGCCGATGTCGATGCCGGCGCGGCGGAAGTAGTTCTGGTCGTAGTCGGTGGTTACCGCCTGGGCGGTGAGGATGTTGAAGATCTGCTGCGAGATGTACTGGTTGGCGTGGCGCTCCATGGCGTTGACGTCGATGTTCTGGATGGTGCCGTTATCGCTTTCCTCGGCGTAGCGCATGATGTCGTTGGAGATCAGCATCATGGCGTTCCAGGGGCGGATGCGGCGCATCACGCTTTCTTCGCTGTTCTCTTCGTTGTCGAAGTTGTAGGAGAAGTCCCACTCCTCGGCCAGGTACTTGCAGAGCAGGCGGCCGGCATTGATGTGCAGGGCTTCGGACATCTCGCTGCGCTGGTCGGAGATGTTCGGCAGGATGCAGATGCCGCTGGTGAAGATCGGTTCGAAGACGAAGCTGTGGTCGCGGTTCTTCTGATGGTCTTCGACGTTCTTGGTGTCGAAGGTCTTGCTCATGTAGGCGAATTGCTGGGCTAAACCGAACTCCGAGGCCATGCCCGAGCCGGTGCCGCCGCCGGCGCTGAAGATGTAGAAGTACAGGCGCGACTGGTTGGCCTTGATCCCGCAGGAGTCGATCAGGTAACTGTGGATGAACTTCCAGTCGGCGTTGGTGAAGCGCTGGGTGTCCTTGTTGAGGATGATCTTGGCCAGGTACTGGCCGAGGATGGGCGCATTACCGGCGCCGCCGGCATGCACCTCGGACAGGTCCATGATCTTCATCTTGCTGTAGTCGCTGAGGAAACCGCTGGTTTCGCCCTTGCGCGAGAAGCGGATGCGTCCCTCGATGTCCTTGTCCAGGTCGCCGAGCATCACCAAGGGTTCGATCAGGAACACCGGCTTGCTGCCCTTCGAGGGGGCGCGCAGCAGGTTGCTGCGGATCCAGCGCTTGGGGCGGTTGTCCTGCTCGAGCAGGCTCTTTTCTTCGTTGCTGAGTTCGTTCAGGTAGTACTGCCGGGCGTTGTAGACCAGCGAGGCGACATCCAGGGCGATGTTCGAGCCGCAGCGGCCCAGGCCGATCAGGCACACGGAGGGAAAGTGCTGGATCCGCCGCTCGTCGTCGTCATCCTGCGGCGCCGGCGGGAACACCAGGCTGCGCAGGCCGTCGAGGTTGTCGAGAATCCGATCGATGTCGCGCTCGGTGAAGTACATGTACTGCTCCGCGCCGCTATCCACGGATACCGCAGGCGACAGCGGCTCAGCCTGCCGGAGCGGGGCGAGCGGGGTCTCGGTCAGGTCGGCGGCGATGGCTTCGGGCGCAGGAGAGGGAGCGGCGTCTTTTCTTGTTTTCATGGGCAGAGTGTCCGGCGGCTGACGAGGTTGGAGAGGCAACGGGCCATGTGTCGCTCAACAGAGTTGTGGGTAGCATCAGGAACGGGAAAGCTTGGCTTCTTGTCCGGTTTTGCCCTGGCATTCGGCGTCCCGGCAAGGCGCCGGAGACTGTCGAAGCCGGGGTCGTCGTCCCATGCTCACCCGCGCTTGCAGGCGCCAGTGTCAGAGGGGCATCGAACCGAAGCCTGGGCATGATGCCGCATCGCCATGGTCTTTTGCATCACCTCGGCCATGGCGACGCGCGGGCAGCTGCAGTCGCAGCGATTTTGTGCGCGCCAAGTCACATTCGGCAAGGCGCCGGGGCCGCCCGTGAGCCCTGGCGTCAAGGATGCCGTCAAGCTCCCGGGCGCCAGGCTCAGCCGGCCACCAGCACGCGGATGGCCTCCAGGCGCAGGGCCGCCTTGTCGAGCAGGGCCAGGCCCTGCTGGCGCTGCTCGGCGATGGCCGCAAGCTCGCTGTCGCGCACGTTGGGATTGACCGCCTGCAGGGCGCTCAGGCGCGCCAGCTCTTCCTCGGTCTCGGCGGCCAGGCGGCGCTTGGCGTCGGCGACCCGCTCGGCATGACGCGGCGCCATCTTCTGCTCGCCGATGCCGATCAGCGGCGCCAGGCTGTCGCGCTGGGCCTGGACGAACTTGTTGGCGCTGGCCCGCGGCACGCTTTCCAGCTGGTCGTTGAGGGTCTCGAAGGCGACCTTGGCGGCCAGGTCGTTGCCGTTGGCGTCGAGCAGGCAGCGCAGCGCCGCCGGCGGCAGGTAGCGGCCCAGCTGCAGGGCGCGCGGCGCCACCACTTCGCTGACGTAGAGCAGTTCGAGCAGCACTGTGCCGGGCTTGAGCGCCTTGTTCTTGATCAGCGCCACCCCGGTGTTGCCCATGGAGCCGGAGCGCACCAGGTCCATGCCGCCCAGCACCATGGGGTGCTCCCAGGTGAGGAACTGCATGTCCTCGCGGGCCAGGGCCAGGTTGCGGTCGTAGGTGATGGTCACGCCCTCGTCGCTGCCGAGGGGGAAGCTGGCGTCCAGCATCTTCTCGCTGGGGCGCAGGATCAGGGCGTTTTCCGAGTGATCCTCGCTGTCGATGCCGAAGGCGTCGAACAGCGCTTCCATGTAGATCGGCAGGGCGAACTGGTCGTCCTGCTCGAGGATCGCCTCGACCAGCGCCTCGCCCTCGCCGGCGCCGCCGGAGTTGAGTTCCAGCAGGCGGTCGCGGCCGGCGTGCAGCTCGCGCTCCAGGCGCAGGCGCTCGGCACGGGCTTCGTCCACCAGCCGCTGCCACTGCTGGTCGTCGCCGCTTTCCAGCAGCGGCAGCAGGCGGGCGCCGAACTGGTGCTGCAGGGCGTTGCCGGTGGGGCAGGTGGCGAGGAAGGCATTGAGGCCCTGGTGATACCACTGGAACAGGCGCTCCTGGGGGCTGTTCTCCAGGTAGGGCACGTGCAGCTGGATGCGGTGCTTCTGACCGATGCGGTCGAGGCGGCCGATGCGCTGCTCGAGCAGGTCGGGGTGGGCCGGCAGGTCGAACAGCACCAGGTGGTGGGCGAACTGGAAGTTGCGACCCTCGCTGCCGATTTCCGAACAGATCAGCACCTGGGCGCCGAATTCCTCGTCGGCGAAGTAGGCGGCGGCGCGGTCGCGCTCGAGGATGCTCATGCCCTCGTGGAATACCGTGGCGGGGATGCCGGAGCGCACGCGCAGGGCATCCTCCAGATCCATGGCGGTCTCGGCGTGGGCGCAGATCACCAGGACCTTGAACTTCTTGAGCATCTTCAGGGTGTCGATCAGCCAGTCGACCCGCGGGTCGAAGCGCCACCAGCGCTGCTCGTCGTCGACCTCGGGCTGGGCCTGGTAGCTGACCTCGGGGTAGAGGTCCGGGTGCTCGCCGATCGGCAGCTCCAGGTACTCGTCCGGGCTGGGCAGCGGGTAGGGGTGCAGCTCGCGCTCGGGAAAGCCCTGCACCGCGGCGCGGGTGTTGCGAAACAGCAGGCGGCCGGTGCCGTGGCGGTCGAGCAGCTCGCGCACCAGGCGCGCCGCGGCGTCCTGGTCGCCATCGTTGACCGCGGCCAGCAGGCCTTCGCCCTCCAGGCCGAGGAAGTCGTGGATGGTGCGGTGCGCGCGGGTCGACAGCTGGCCCTTGTCCAGCAGTTCCTGCACCGCCTCGGCGACCGGGCGGTAATGGGCGCTCTCGGCGCGGAAGGCCTCCAGGTCGTGGAAACGGTGCGGATCGAGCAGGCGCAGGCGGGCGAAGTGGCTGTCCTGGCCGAGCTGCTCGGGGGTGGCGGTGAGCAGCAGCACGCCGGGGATGATCCCGGCCAGGCGCTCGACCAGGGCATATTCGGTGCTGGCCTTCTCCGGGTGCCAGACCAGGTGGTGGGCCTCGTCGACCACCAGCAGGTCCCAGCCGGCGGCGAACAAGGCATCCTGGGCGCGCGCATCCTCGCGCAGCCACTCCAGGGCGACCAGGGCCAGCTGGCAGTCCTCGAAGGGGTTGTCGGCATCGCTCTCGCGAAAGCGCTCGGCATCGAACAGCGCCACCTCCAGGTTGAAGCGCCGGCGCATCTCCACCAGCCACTGGTGCTGGAGGTTTTCCGGGACCAGGATCAGCGCCCGGCTGGCGCGGCCGGTGAGCAGCTGGCGATGCAGCACCAGGCCGGCCTCGATGGTCTTGCCCAGGCCCACCTCGTCGGCCAGCAGCACCCGCGGGGCGATGCGGTCGGCCACTTCCCGGGCGATGTGCAGCTGATGGGCGATGGGTTGCGCGCGGGCGCCGCCCAGGCCCCAGAGCGGCGACTGCAGCTGGCGGCTGCTGAACGCCAGGGTGTGGTAGCGCAGGGCGAACCAGGGCAGCGGGTCGATCTGGCCGGCGAACAGGCGGTCGCTGGCCAGGCGGAACTGGATGAAGTTGGACAGCTGGGTTTCCGGCAGGGTGCGCGCTTCGTGCTCGCCGTTGAGGCCGTGGTAGACCAGCAGGCCGTCGACGTCCTCGACTTCCTGCACGGTCAGCTTCCAGCCCTCGAAGTGGGTGATCTCGTCGCCGGGTGAGAAGCGGTGGCTCCAGTTCGGATTCGGCTCGAAGGAGTAGCTGTAGAGATGGGAGGGAACGTCGCAGGCGATGCCCGGGTAGGTGTTCTCGCGCCAGGTGCCGCCCACCCGATCGGCCTTCTCGTAGATCGTGAAGTCGGAGAGGCCCGCCTCGCCGAGCTGGATGGCGGAGAGGATGCCCGACATGCCCGCGCCGATGATCGCGAAGCGCGGCTCGCGTCCGTCCGCAGCGTTCGCACCGCCTC
>JBFHKK010000198.1:0-5510 GCA_041595475.1 Pseudomonas sp.
ACGCACAGCTCGCGGGCCTGGCCGGTGATCACCTGGCCCACCGCGACGCCGATCTGCTTGCTGCCGTAATCGAAGCCCAGGAGCAGACGCAGCGGTTTTACTTCGCCCATCAGGCGTGCCCGGCTTGCGAGGTCAGCAGGCTGAGGTTGATCCCCAGGCGCGCGGCGGCGGCATTCAGGCGCTGGTCGAAGGGCAACTCGAAGAGAATGGCGTTGTCTGCCGGGCAGGTCAGCCAGGCATTTTCCGCCAGTTCGGCCTCCAGCTGACCGGCTTCCCAGCCGGCATAGCCGAGGGTGATCAGGTACTGATCCGGACCGGTGCCGTCGGCGATGGCGAACAGCACGTCCTGGGAGGTGGACAGGTTCAGCTCGCCCAGTTCCAGGGTGGCCTGGAACTGGCTGCCGGCCGGGTGCAGGACAAAGCCGCGATCGGTCTGCACCGGGCCGCCGCTGAAGATCGGCAGGCTGTGACACAGGGCGGCAGGTTCCTCATCCGGGCGCAGTTGCTCCAGCACATCGGCCAGGTTGAGGCCGCTGGGGCGGTTGATCACCAGGCCCATGGCGCCCTGCTCATTGTGATCGACCAGGTAGGTGACGGTCTGGGCAAAGTGCGGATCGACCATATGCGGCATGGCGATCAGGAAGTGATGCTTGAGAAAGCTGGGGGCTGTGTTCTTCATGGCGCTAGTTTCGGCTTTCGGGCCGGTGGCTTCAAGCACCAAGGTGTGGGCGACGCAGGTCGTGCCCACGGTCGGGTTGTGGCGACGACCCTGGGTAGGGTGCGCTGTGCGCACCAGGCGGCTGGCAAACGGCGCACCCTAGGTTCTCATCGGGCATGGCGCTGGCCGCATGCTGCGGCTTAGTCGAGCATATCGCCGTAGCGTTCGTCCTTTCTGAACCGCAGGGGCTGGGCAAAGCCGGGTACGCGGATCTGTTCGGCGCTGATCTCGATTGCCTGGTCGTCGATCAGGTCGTTGCCGAAGTTGTAGATGATGCCCAGATCCCCCAGCAGCGCTTGTGCGTCGTAGGCCTGGGCGGCGGCACGGGTGCTTTCGCGACGCTGCAGATAGGCGGCAAAGGCCGCCTCGCCATGGCGCTTGCGCAGCATGCGCTCGACCACATGGGGTGCCAGCAGCAGGGCGCTGGCGTTATTGCCGCCGAAACCCTTGGAGTTGATAAAGCACAGGTCCAGTGCCTGGGGCGGCAACTGGCGGTCGTGGGTGGCGATGCTCAGGTGACGCTGGATGACGTCCTCGGCGACCCTGTCGATGGTCTTGATCCCGGGAATGATGCCGTAGCTGAAGCTGCCCAGGGCGGCGATCAGCTGGTCGCCGCTGGCGCTGGCCAGGGAGTGGCCGACATAGGCCTTGACTGCGGTCAGCGGCCACTGCTCGATGGCGAAGGCGGCGGCGATGCGCTCGAGCAGTTCCGATTCGGTGGCGCGGTTGGCCGGGGTGCTGGAGCCGTGGGCATGGACGAAGCTGCGCTGGCGCACGGCCTCGATGCCGAGCAGATTGGCGGCGCTGGCCACCGCCCTGGCCATGGTCAGGTAGTTGCCCGGACCGGGGGCGGAGATGGACTTCTTGAAGCCGTCGGCATTGATGAACACATCCGGTACCGCGCCATGGATGTCGGCGCCCAGTTCCATGGCCAGTTCGTCGTCCATCAGCACCACGAACTGGCAGGCCTCGGCCAGGGTGAAGCCGCAGTTGTCGCCGAACGGGCGGCTGGCGCGGCTGAAATCCACCTCGTCCTTCTCCTCGATCTGGCGCAGGCCTTCTTCGGTGGCCAGGGCGCCCATGGCGCCATAGCCCTCGATGCATTCCTGATTGATCGGCGCCTCACTGCTGCCGACTATCACCACCCGCGCCTTGCCCAGGGCGATCTGCTCGATGCCCTTCTGCAGGTTGTAGAGGAAGGTGGCGCAGGCGCCGGTGACGGCGCCGCTGCTGCCGACGCTGCCGAGCACATAGGCGTTGATGAAGTCCGCGGTCATCGAGTTGAGGCCCAGGGCCAGCTGCTTGGCGGTGACCCGGCCACCCTTGAGGCGCGACTGCATCATGCCGCCGAAACCATTTTCGTCGAGCTGGCTCATGATGCAGCTGGCGAACACGGCGATCTCGTCCGGGGCCACGCGGTCGACGATCGACTGCCAGGGCAGGCCGCTGGCGCGCAGGGCGTCGGTCACCCCGACCACGGCCATGCTCAGGCCGCGCGGGTGGAAGCGCGAGTTGTACAGCTCGGCCGGCTCGAAGCCGGTGGGCAGCTGGCCGGCGGACTTCACCGGCAGGGCGCGGTAGCTGTCGATCTTGAATTCGCAGTTGTCGTGCAGGGTGACCCGCACCTCGCTGGCATTGAGCTCTTCCACCGACCAGTTGCCCGGCAGCGGCTCGGGCAACTGCTTGCGCGCGGTCACGAAGCTGAGCGGCTGGCCGTCGCCGGTGCCGATGAGGATGCTTTTCTGCCAGGGGGCGGCGTCGACGTCCAGGTGCTGCTTGCCGATGCGGCGAATCAGGGTCGAGGCGAGGATCTGCTCGCCCAGGCGCGCCTCGATCTCGGCCGGGCTCAGGCGGGTGCCATCCAGACTCTGATAGGCGCCGTCGACCACCCGCACCAGCTTCATCATCACGGCCAGGCCGGCGAGGGTTTCCTGGCGCGCCTGGGCATCCATGGATTCGATCACCATGCGCCGGAAGCCATGGTGGAAGGAGCTGCGTCCGGCTGCGTTGTAACCACCGAATCCAACGATCACGGGGAGGCGAGACTTCAAACGGGAGACTCCTTCAATTGAGTGCGCAGCTACAAGTCTGGCTCAGATGGCGCCGGCTTGCGGGCATCCGGGGCCAGGCGGCGGGGCAAACTTCGGCACAGCGCGTGCCCCGGCGCCATTGTTCGACGCCTATGCTGACGTGGATTGTGACCTGTGAGTCACGATAGAGGCCCGAGAGCTTGGCGGATAGATGCATCGGCTGGCCAGGCGTCAGCCAGGCGATGCCTCAGCCAGCAGTCGCCAGCGAGCGACGGCAAGCCTTTTGACTGGCGCCTGTGAGGGGGATGGTCGCGCCAGGCCGAACGCCTGGCTGGCGGGCTGATGAAGGGGCCTGTTGGCCGTTTAACGGTTGCGCTGCTGGGGCCGTTAACGCGGGTGGGCCAGGCACTCGAGCAGGGCCGCGTGCCAGTCCGGCAGCTGGATCTGCCAGTCGCGCTGCAGGCGCGTGCAATCGAGGCGCGAGTTGAGCGGGCGTTGCGCCGGCGTCGGGTAGGCGCTCGCGGGAATGGCTTCGAGCCGGGCGCACGTCTTGCCCTGGGCGCGAAGCTGTTCGGCGATGGCCTCGGCAAAGCCGAACCAACTGGTGTGGCCCTGGGCGGTCAGGTGATAAAGGCCCCAGGGGCCGCCTTGGCCGGCATGCCAGCGCGCCACCAGCTGGGCGCTGGCCCGGGCGATGCTGCCGGCCCAGGTCGGCGCGCCTATCTGGTCGGCGACCACCCTGAGTTCCTCGCGCTCCTGCAGGAGCTTCTGCATGGTCAGCAGGAAGTTGCGTCCGCGCAGCGAATAGACCCAGCTGGTGCGCAGGATCAGGTGGGCGCCGCCGACCGCCTGGATCGCCCGCTCGCCTTCGAGCTTGCTCTGGCCGTAAACCCCAAGCGGGTTGGGCGGGTCCTGCTCGACATAGGCGCCGGCCTTCTGGCCATCGAACACATAGTCGGTGGAGTAGTGGATCAGCGGCGCGCTCAGGGCCGCGGCCTCCTCGGCCAGCACCCCGGGTGCCACGGCATTGATCGCGAAGGCCCGCTCGGGCTCGCTTTCGGCCAGATCCACCGCGGTATGGGCGGCGGCATTGATGATCAACGCCGGCCGCAGCGCACGCACCTGGCGGCGAATCTGCGCGCTGTCGGTCAGGTCCAGTTGGTCGTGGCCCAGGGCGATGATTTCGTCGCAGCCGGCCAGGCTCAGCTGCAGTTCGCGGGCGACCTGGCCGTGGCGGCCGATGATCAGGATGCTCATGGAAACAGCTCGGCTTCGCTCAGCGTCGCGCCGGCCTGATCCTTGGCCGACAGCTGCGGCGCGCCGGACAACGGCCAGTCGATGGCCAGCGCCGGGTCGTCCCAGCGGATGCAGCGCTCGTGGGCCGGCGCATAGTAGTCGGTGGTCTTGTAGAGGAACTCGGCGAACTCGCTGAGCACCAGAAAACCATGGGCGAAACCCTCCGGCACCCACAACTGGCGCTTGTTCTCCGCCGAGAGATGCACGCCGACCCAGCGGCCGAAGGTGGGCGAACTGCGGCGGACATCCACCGCCACGTCATAGACCTCGCCGGCGCAGACCCGCACCAGCTTGCCCTGGGCCTGTTGCAGCTGATAGTGCAGGCCGCGCAGCACTCCGCGCTGCGAGCGCGAGTGGTTGTCCTGGACGAAGTCGCGGGACAGGCCGCTGGCCTCGGCGAAGGCGCGGGCATTGAAACTTTCGTAGAAGAAGCCGCGCTCGTCGCCGAATACCCGCGGCTCGAGGATCAGCACCTCGGGCAGCTCGGTCTGGATGACCTTCATGGACGCTCCTCGACGAGCCCTCGCAGGTATTGGCCATAGCCGGTCTTGCCCAGGGCTTCGGCCTGGGCGAGCAGTTGGGCGCGGTCGATCCAGCCATTGGCCCAGGCGATTTCCTCCAGGCAGGCGACCTTCAGGCCCTGGCGATGCTCGATGGTCTGCACGTACTGCGAGGCTTCCAGCAGGCTGTCGTGGGTGCCGGTGTCGAGCCAGGCGAAGCCGCGACCGAAACGCTCGACGCGCAGATCGCCGCGGGCAAGGTAGGCGTTGTTGACGTCGGTGATCTCCAGTTCGCCGCGTGCCGAGGGGCGGACCGCCTTGGCGATCTCGATCACGTCGTTGTCGTAGAAGTACAGCCCGGTCACCGCATAGCTGGACTTGGGCTGCTTGGGCTTCTCCTCGATCGACACGGCGCGGCCCTCGGCATCGAACTCGACCACGCCGAAGCGCTCGGGATCCTTGACCCAGTAACCGAATACCGTGGCCCCGCTGGGGTTGCCGGCGGCGCGCTTGAGCTGCTCGCTGAAGTGCTGGCCGTGGAAGATGTTGTCGCCCAGGATCAGGCACACCGAATCACTGCCGATGAAGGACTCGCCGATCAGGAAGGCCTGGGCCAGGCCGTCCGGCGAAGGCTGTTCGACGTAGCTCAAGCGCAGGCCGAATTGGCTGCCGTCGCCGAGCAGCTTCTGGTAGCTGGGAAGATCGTGGGGGGTGGAGATGACCAGAATGTCGCTGATGCCGGCCAGCATCAGCACCGACAGCGGGTAGTAGATCATCGGCTTGTCATAGACCGGCAGCATCTGCTTGGACATGCCCAGGGTCAAAGGATGCAGACGGGTGCCGGAGCCGCCGGCCAGAATGATGCCTTTCATGCGCGTGCCTCCTGGGTGGCGCCGAGCCGTTCACGTTGATAGCTGCCGTCCTGCACCCGGCGGCACCAGTCGAGGTTGTCCAGGTACCAGCGCA
>JBFHKK010000199.1:0-5482 GCA_041595475.1 Pseudomonas sp.
ATGAGCGCCACCCGCATGCCGCCACCGCAGCCGGCCCAGCGCGTCGGCGCGGCACCGAAGAAGAACGAGAACCCCAAGTCTGGCGACGAGCCGGATCTGCGCAGCCAGCTCAACGCCTGGCTGGAAAGCCACCGCGCCAGCCTGGTCGACAGCCTGCGCCGCCTGGCCAAGCAGCCGATCGGCAGCTTCTTCACCTGCCTGGTGATGGCCGTGGCCCTGAGCCTGCCGATGGGCCTGGCCCTGCTGCTGGACAATCTGGAGCGCCTCGGCGGCTCCTGGCAGCGCGCCGCGCAGATTTCCCTGTTTCTCCAGCTCGATGCCAGCGAGGCCCAGGGCCAGGCGCTGCGTGAGCAGATCGCGGCCATGGACGAGGTGGCCGAGGTCGAGTGGATCAGTCGCGAGCAGGCCCTGGATGAGTTCCAGCAGCAGTCCGGCCTGGGCGAGGCGCTCAAGGAGCTGCCGGACAATCCGCTGCCGGGGGTGGTGCTGGTCACGCCCAAGGAAGTCGACAAGGCCACCCTGGAAGCCCTGCGCCTGCGCCTGGCCGAGTTGCCCCGGGTACAGCAGGCCCAGCTCGATTTGGTCTGGGTCGAGCGGCTGTCGGCCATTCTGAATCTGGGCGACCGCTTCGTCTTCGGTCTGACCCTGCTCTTGGTGATGGCCCTGCTGCTGGTGATCGGCAACACCATTCGCCTGCATATCGAGAACCGCCGCAGCGAGATCGAGGTGATCAAGCTGGTCGGCGGCACCGACAGCTATGTGCGCCGGCCCTTCCTTTATATGGGCGCGCTCTATGGCTTGGGCGCCGGCTTGCTGGCCTGGCTGGTGCTGGCCTTCGGCCTGGACTGGCTGAACGATGCCGTGGTGCGCCTGGCCGGTCTCTATGGCAGCGACTTCGCCCTGGCCGGGGTGCCGGCGGACGATGGCCTGTCGCTGCTGCTCGGTGCCGTGCTGCTCGGCTACATCGGTGCCTGGCTGGCGGTCGCGCGGCATCTGCGCGAACTCGCGCCCCGCTAGTAAGATGTTGATTTAACTGGACTTGACCATCTGTAACGGAACTTGTAAGAAGCTTTCTGGTCGTAAAGGCCGGTGCTACACTTCAGGCCCTAATTGAGTCGGAGGATTCACATGTCCAAAGCCTTGCTACCTGTTCATGCCCTGGTTCCAGGCGCCAACCTGGAAGCCTATGTGCACGCGGTCAACAGCATCCCGCTGTTGAGTCCCGAGCAGGAGCGCGAGCTGGCCGAGAACCTCTACTACCGTCAGGATCTGGAGGCGGCCCGGCAGATGGTGCTGGCCCACCTGCGTTTCGTGGTGCATATCGCCCGCAGCTACGCCGGTTACGGCCTGGCCCAGGCCGACCTGATCCAGGAAGGCAATGTCGGCCTGATGAAGGCGGTCAAGCGCTTCAACCCGGAAATGGGCGTGCGCCTGGTGTCCTTCGCGGTGCACTGGATCCGCGCCGAGATCCACGAGTTCATCCTGCGCAACTGGCGCATCGTCAAGGTCGCCACCACCAAGGCGCAGCGCAAGCTGTTCTTCAACCTGCGCAGCCAGAAGAAGCGTCTGGCCTGGCTGAACAACGACGAAGTGCAGGCCGTGGCGCAGAGCCTGGGCGTCGAGGCGCACGAAGTGCGCGAGATGGAGAGTCGCCTGACCGGCCAGGACATGGCCTTCGACCCGGCCAATGATGCCGATGACGAGAGTGCCTTCCAGTCGCCGGCCCAGTATCTGGAAGACCATCGGTACGATCCGGCGCGTCAACTGGAAGATGCCGACTGGAGCGACAGCGCCACGGCCAATCTGCACGAGGCCCTGGAGCGGCTCGACGAACGCAGTCGCGACATCCTCTACCAGCGCTGGTTGGCCGAGGAGAAGTCGACCCTGCACGACCTGGCGGCCAAGTACCAGGTTTCCGCCGAACGCATCCGCCAGCTGGAAAAGAACGCCATGAGCAAGCTCAAGGGCGTGCTCGCCGCCTGAGGGCGAAAGTCGCAAGAGCCGCACCCAGGTGCGGCTTTTTTCTGTCCGGAGAACACCATGAAGATGCCGCCGCTGCGCTTGTCGCATGGCCTGCTGTTTATCGCCGTCGCCCTGCTGTTCTTCGCCTGGGGCGCCTGGCTGTCGCGGCAGATGCAGCCGGCCGCGCCGCTGGCCGAACTGACGGCGTGGCAGGAGCAGATCCTCGCGCCCCTGGCCGAGGATCGGCTGAGCCTGGCTGGCCTGCAGGCGGTGGTCGACGGCGAGCTCTGGCTGCAGCCGCGCCCGGACGCCGCGCGCCTGCTCTATCGCGGCAGCTGGCCGGTCGAGGGCGAGACCTGGTCGCTGGAAGCCGAGCTGGCCCTGAGTTCGGCCGAGCGCGACAGCCTGATGGCCGCCGCCGGGCTGGAGCGCGGCGACGCCGAGCAGCCGCTCGGCGCACCCCTGCTGACGGCCCTGGGCAGCCACGCGATAGCGGCCTTGCTTATCCAGCCTGCGCCGCAGGTGCTGGCCGAGCGGCTGACGGCCAGTCTGGGGCAGCCACGCTTGCGCCTGGAACTGGAGAAGGGCCAGGCCTGGGTCTATCCCGCGCTGGGCCTGACCGCGCATACCCAGGACGACGAGTTGCGGCTGCTGCATGCGGTGCCGCGCAGGCTGCTGCAGACGCCCTAGCCTCACGCCTTCGACTCAAAGCCTATTCAGGTAATGACTGCCGCCCAGCTGCCACATCTGCTGGCGGATCCAGGCGGCGCGGCGGCTGACCCGCTCATTGGGCCGGCTGGCGCTCCACTGGCGCGGATTGGGCAGGGTGGCGGCCAGCAGGCTGGCCTGCTGGCGCGACAGGTAGGGTGCGCCGCGGTCGAAGTGATGCTGCGCGGCGGCTTCGGCGCCGAAGATCCCTTCGCCCCATTCGGCGCTGTTGAGGTAGACCTCGAGGATCCGCTGTTTCGGCCAGAGCAGTTCGATCAACCCGGTGAACCAGACCTCCACGCCCTTGCGTAGCCAGCTGCGCCCGGACCAGAGAAAGAGGTTCTTGGCCACCTGCTGACTCAGGGTGCTGGCCCCGCGCAGGGTGCCGCCCTGGCGGTTGGCGGCCAGGGCGGCGCGAATGGCGGCCGCGTCGAAACCCCAGTGCTCGGCGAATTTCTGGTCCTCGGCGGCGATCACCGCCAGCTTCAGGTCATCCGGCAGCTCGCTCCAGGGCCGCCAGCTGCGCTGCAGCTCGATGGGTTGGCCGTGGATCCAGGATTGTAGCTTGCGCTCGACCATCAGCGCCGTGCCCAGCGGCGGTACCCAGCGCATCAGCAGCACCGGGATCACCGAGATCAGCATGCAGCACAGCAGCAGTTTCAGCAGTTGGCGGCGGATCGAGCGGAACATGGGGGCTTGGCCGATGGGCATGTGGCGGCCATTATAGCGAGCGCATTGAGCGTCTCAGGGGGATCTATGCAGCGTTTGTGGCTGTCGTTGGCGGCGCTTGCCGGGTTTAGCGGAGTGGCCCTGGGCGCCTTCGCCGCCCATGGCCTCAAGGGCCGACTGGCGGCCGAGCAGCTGGCGGTGTTCCACACGGCCAGCCACTATCAGCTGATCCACGCCCTGGCGCTGCTTGGCGTCGCCCTGCTGGTGCGTCAGGCGCCCGGGCCAGCGGCCAATCTGGCCGGCGCCCTGTTCGCCGCCGGCATCCTGCTGTTTTCCGGCAGCCTCTATGCCCTGAGCCTGAGCGGAGTCAGTGCCCTGGGCATGATCACGCCCTTCGGCGGCCTGGCCCTGCTCGGCGGCTGGCTGTGCCTCGGGCTGGCGGCCTGGCGACGGCCCTGAGGCTTGGTCATCACCCCTGATCGGGCTAGAATGCCTGCCCCCTCGCCAGTTGTGATTGCCCGTCATGCGCATTCAAGTGAACGGTGAAGCCTGTGAGCTGCCCGACGGCCAGACGGTCGCCGACCTGATCGAGCGCCTCGGCCTGAGCGGCCGGCGTCTGGCGGTCGAACTCAATCTGGACATAGTCCCGCGCAGCCAGCATGCCGGCACCGCCCTGCGCGACGGCGACCGGGTCGAAGTGGTTCACGCCATCGGCGGCGGCTGAGACCGCGCCATCCGCCCCCGCTGCCCGAGCATCAACCGAGGAAGATTCCGATGAGCCCAATCGCCCACGACAAGCCCTTCAGCCTGGCCGGCCGCACCTATCAGTCGCGTCTGCTGGTCGGTACCGGCAAGTACAAGGATCTCGCCGAAACCCGCGCCGCCATCGAGGCATCGGGCGCCGAGATCGTCACCGTGGCGGTGCGCCGCACCAACATCGGCCAGAATCCGGGCGAGCCCAATCTGCTCGAGGTGATCAGCCCGGAGCGCTACACCATACTGCCGAATACCGCCGGCTGCTTCGACGCGGCCGAGGCCGTGCGCACCTGCCGCCTGGCCCGCGAACTGCTCGACGGCCACAAGCTGGTCAAGCTCGAGGTGTTGGCCGACCAGAAGACCCTGTTCCCCAATGTCATCGAGACCCTCAAGGCCGCCGAGGTGCTGGTCAAGGAGGGCTTCGATGTCATGGTCTACACCAGCGACGACCCCATCATCGCCCGCCAGCTGGCCGACATGGGTTGTATCGCGGTGATGCCGCTGGCTGGCCTGATCGGTACCGGCCTGGGCATCTGCAACCCCTACAACCTGCGCATCATCCTCGAGGAAGCGAAGGTCCCGGTGCTGGTCGATGCCGGCGTCGGCACCGCCTCCGACGCCACCATCGCCATGGAGCTGGGCTGCGAGGCGGTGCTGATGAACAGCGCCATCGCCCATGCACAGCACCCGGTGCTGATGGCCCAGGCCATGAAGCACGCCATCGAGGCCGGGCGCCTGGCCTACCTGGCCGGGCGCATGCCGAAGAAGCTCTATGCCAGCGCCTCCTCGCCCCTCGAAGGCTTGATCCGCTGAGCGCCGAGCGCACCTAGAATTTCCGTTCGAACGAGTATCCGATGAGCGAATCCGATAAGGCCCCGGCCTCTGCCGAGGGCCAGCGCCCGCTGCGCACCATCAAGAGTTTCGTCATGCGCGCCGGGCGCATGACCGAAGGCCAGCAACGCGGTCTGGAGCTGGGCTGGCCCAAGTTCGGCCTGGAGCTGGAGGACGGCCTGCAGGACTTCGATGCGCGCTTCGCTCGCCAGGCGCCGCGCACCCTGGAGATCGGCTTCGGCATGGGCCATTCGCTGCTGGAAATGGCGGCCGCCGCGCCGGAGCAGGATTTCATCGGCGTCGAGGTACACAAGCCCGGGGTCGGCGCCCTGCTCAACGGTCTGATGGCCCAGCAACTGGGCAATGTGCGGGTCTACAGCTGCGACGCGCTGGAGGTGCTGCGCCAGTGCGTGGCCGATGCCAGCCTCGACCGGGTGCTGCTGTTCTTTCCCGATCCCTGGCACAAGGCCCGGCATCATAAGCGGCGTATCGTCCAGCCGGCGTTCGCCGAACTGGTACGGCAGAAGCTCAAGCCCGGCGGCGTGCTGCACATGGC
>JBFHKK010000200.1:0-5482 GCA_041595475.1 Pseudomonas sp.
AGGGGCGTATTGCGCTGGCCAGCTGCGTGTTTCTCAACGGCGGCCTGTTTCCCGAGACCCACCGACCGGTGCTGGTGCAGAAGCTGCTGCTCAGTCCCCTGGGGCCGCTGATCGGCCGGCTGTTCAGCCGGCCTAAGCTGGCGGCCAATTTCGCCCGAATCTTCGGCCCGCAGACCCAGCCCAGCGACGCCGAGCTGGATGATTTCTGGCGCCTGATCGCGCATAACGACGGGCGCGCGGTGATGCACCGGCTGATCCGCTACATGCCCGAGCGTCGCACGCGGCGCGAGCGCTGGCTGGCGGCGATGCGCGCAGGCGGGGTGCCGCTGCGCCTGATCGACGGCGCTGCCGATCCGATATCCGGGGCGCACATGCTGGCGCGCTACCGCGAGTTGATCCCGGCGCCGGACACGGTATCGCTGGAGGGCATCGGCCACTACCCGCAGACCGAGGCGGCGGAACTGGTATTGCGGCATTATCTGGACTTTCGCAAGCGACTGGAGGCAAGCCAATGAACAGACGGCAGTTGCTCAAGCTGGGTGCCTTGGGCGGTGTGGCGGCTGCGGGGGCGGGCTTCTGGGCCTTGCCCAGCGGCGAGGCGCCCGGGGCTCTGAGCCTGGCCGGGGCGCAGCGGGTACTGGCCGAGCTGGCCGGCAGGGACCTGGTCAGCCTCGAGGGCTGGAGCCCGGCCGAGGTGTTCAACCACTGCGCCCAGAGCATCGAGTATTCCCTGGCCGGTTTTCCCGAGCTCAAGCCGGCCTGGTTTCGCGCCAGCGTCGGCCCGCTGGCCTTCGGCGTGTTCGCCGCGCGCGGGGCCATGCGCCACGGCCTGACCGAGGCCATTCCCGGTGCGGCGCCGCTGAGCGAGCCGGCCAGCCAGGCCCAGGCGCTGCAGCGCCTGCAGCAGGCCTTCGGCGATTTCGCCGCCCATAGAGGCGAACTGCAGCCGCACTTCGCCTATGGCGCGCTCAGCCATGCCGACTACGCCCAGGCCCATGTGCTGCACCTGTACAACCACCTGAGCCTGATCAGGCCGGCTTAGGGCCGCGCCGACCATCCCGCTGCCTTATCGCGCGCCATTCAGGGCCGCCGCTGTTGATTGTGAGGGCCGCCCTGGTGCTGGAGACTCGGGCCATCGTCCAGTGCCCGGGAGTCTCCGTCATGCATGAACCTATCCATTTCGATAATCAGGTGGTGATAGTCACCGGGGCCGGCGGCGGCCTCGGTCGCGCCCATGCGCTGCTGTTCGCCCGGCATGGCGCCCGGGTGCTGGTCAACGATCTGGGTGGCAGCGCGGCGGGCGAGGGCGCCAATGCCTCGGCGGCGGACAAGGTGGTCGCGGAAATCCGCGCCGCCGGCGGCACGGCGGTGGCCAACCACGACTCGGTGACCGACGGCGCGAGGATAGTCGAGCACGCCCTGGACGCCTTCGGCCGCGTCGATGTAGTGGTCAACAACGCCGGCATCCTGCGCGACAAGAGCTTCCACAAGATGGAGGACGCCGACTGGGACCTGGTCTACCAGGTGCATGTCGAGGGCGCCTACCGGGTCACCCGCGCCGCCTGGCCGCACCTGCGCGAGCAGCACTACGGGCGGGTGATCTTCACCGCCTCGACCTCCGGCATCTACGGCAACTTCGGCCAGGCCAACTACGGCATGGCCAAGCTGGGGCTCTATGGCCTGACCCGCACCCTGGCCCTGGAGGGGCGCAAGAGCAACATCCTGGTCAACGCCATCGCCCCCACCGGCGGCACCCGCATGACCGAGGGGCTGATCCCGCCGCAGCTGTTCGAGCAGCTCAAGCCCGAGCTGGTCAGCCCGCTGGTGGTCTACCTGGGCAGCGCCGCCTGCGCCGACAGCGGCGGGCTGTTCGAGGTCGGCGGCGGCTGGATCGGCAAGACCCGCTGGGAGCAGAGCCGCGGGGTCGGCTTCGACCCGCGCGGCGGCTTCGGCCCGCAGGAGGTGGCGGCCCACTGGCGGCAAATCTGCGACTTCGAGCAGGCCAGCCACCCGGCCGACAACCTGCAGGCCCTCGAGCAGATGCTGGCCAACCTCAAGCGCCACGCCGGCTGAGCCGGTTTCAGCGCTTGGCTGGAATGCCGTACTTGCGCAGGCGCACGGCGATGGCGCTGTGCGAGGTCTGCAGGCGTGCGGCCAGCTGCCGGCTGGAGGGGTGGCTGGGGTAGAGCCTTTCCAGCAGGGCCTTCTCGAAGCCGGCCACCGCCGCCTCCAGGCTGTCGACCTCGCCGCCCACGGGCAGCGGCGCCACCGCGGTGCCGGCGATGTCCAGGTCGCCGATCTGCACCCGCTCGCTGTCGCAGATGGCCGCGGCGCGGAAGATCACGTTCTGCAGCTGGCGCACGTTGCCCGGCCAGCGGTTGGCCAGCAGCGCCGGATGGGTTTCCGGCGCCAGCCGGCAGGGCGGCCGCTGGATCTGGGTGCAGGCCTGGTGCATGAAGTGATGGGCCAGCAGCAGGATGTCCTGGCCGCGCTCGCGCAGCGGCGGTACCTGCAGGTTGAGCACATTGAGGCGGTAGAACAGGTCCTCGCGGAAGGCGCCTTCGCCGACCATCTTCTCCAGGTCGCGATGGGTGGCGCTGAGGATGCGCACATCGACCTTGAGTTCGCGCTCGCCGCCGACCCGGCGGAAGCTGCCGTCGGAGAGAAAACGCAGCAGCTTGGCCTGCAGGTAGGGCGACATCTCGCCGATCTCGTCGAGAAACACCGTGCCCTGGTTGGCCAGCTCCAGCAGGCCCGGCTTGCCGCCGCGCTGGGCGCCGGTGAAGGCCCCGGGCGCGTAGCCGAACAGTTCGCTCTCGGCCAGGTTCTCCGGCAGGGCGGCGCAGTTCAGTGCCAGGAAGGGCGCGTTGCGCCGGCTGCTGATGGCGTGACAGCCGCGCGCCACCAGTTCCTTGCCGGTGCCGGTCTCGCCCTGGATCAGCAGCGGCGCATCCAGGCTGGCCACGCGCAGGGCGCGGCTCTTCAGGGTGCGGATCGGCTGCGACTCGCCGAGCAGCGAATCGAAGCCCTCGGCATGGTCGTGATGCAGGGCCGCCAGGCGCTCGCCGATGCGGCTCGGCGCATAGAGGGTGAGCAGGCCGCCGGCCAGCTGGTGCAGGCCGGTGTCGCCGGTCTCGCTGATCGGCGTGGCATCGAGCAGCAGGGTCTCGCCGTTGAGGATCACTTCGCGCAGCGGCAGGCGAAAGCGCTGCTCGAGCAACGCCGCCTGCAGGGTCGGATCGGCGAACAGCTCGCCCAGCGCCAGGCCGTCCGGCTCGCGGCCGCAGAGGGCGACCAGCGCCGGGTTGGCCAGCAATACCCGGCCGTCGCCGTCGACCGCCAGCACCGGATCGGTCATGGCCGCCAGCAGGGCATCGAGCTGCAGCCGGCGGCGCTGGCCGGGGAGGATGTCGACCACGGTCACCGCCTGCACCCCGCGCACCTGGAACAGCGCCTCGCGCAGCTCCTCGAGCACCGCCGGGCTCAGGGTCGGGGCATCTATGTAGACGTTCGGCGGCACCATCTCCACCGCATCCAGATTGAGGTTGCGCCCGCCGAGCAGGGCCAGCACCTCCTGGGTGATGCCGATGCGGTCGATAAAGGTGACGTGGATGCGCATGAAGGCAGGGTGACCGGTTCGCTAAAGGGGCCTGCAGTATGCCCGCTCCGGGCGCCTTAGTTAACCGAGGAGGGGCCCTCAGCCGCAGTAGATGCGCAGGATCTGCTCGGCCTCGTCGATCTCGATGTTCAGGCGCTGGGCGTCGACCTCCTGGGTCGCCCGGTCGCCGGGCGCCAGCAGACGCACGCGGGCGGCGCCGGTCTGCTCCAGGGCCGCCTCGACCCGTTCGCCGCTGGCCAGCTTGCCGATCAGGCCCGGCACCGCCTCGGCGCGGCACTGGCGGGCCTCGCCGTCAGCGCCTGGCGGGGCGTCGAGGCTGCTGCAGGCGCTCAGGCTGGCGAGCAGTAACAGAGGGGCGGCTCTGAGGGGGCTGGGCATGGGCGGTTCTCCTTTTCCGGGGGCAGGCGTCGCGCTGGACAGGGCGCGGGTCAGGGGCCGGGCGCCGCAGACGCCCGCGCACCTTCTCTCAGGGCGCGGGCGACCTGCCGCTGCAGGGCGTAGGCCGGCGCTTCGACGGCATCGGCATCGCCGCTGTAGCGGCGGGCGAATTCGGCCACGCCCCACTCTTGGTACTGCTGCACGTGCAGCAGCTCATGGGCCCAGAGGGCCACGTTGTTTTCGGCGTCCTCGGCGTGGCGAAAGACGATGATGTCGACCAGGGTCACGGCGCTGATGTCCGGGTTGTAGAGCAGGGTGTTGGCGGTACTGAACTGGCTGTCGTCGCCGACCCGGTAGCGCGCCGAGTCGAGCACCTGCAGGTCGTAATAGGGCTCCAGATGGGCGCGGATATGCAGCGGGATGGGCTGCAGGCCGCCCTTGGCCAGCAGCTGCTGGTGCGACTGGCGGATCCACTGCTCCAGGCCGCTGGCGGCCATGCGGCCGATATCCTCCAGCAGCGGCCCGCTGTCCTCGGCCGAGCCGGGGGCGCAGAAGCACAGCAGCAGGCAGACCCGATGCTGGCCGGCGGGACAGGCGGGTACGGTCGCTGCCGCTGAGGTGCAGAGCCCCAGCAGAAGCAGGGCGGCGCAGAAAATCGAACGGACGGGCACAGTGACGGGAAACTCCCAGGCATGAGGCGGTCGGCGGCAGTCTGGCGATCGCCGCAAGGCTTGTCCAGGCGTGGCCTTGGACCGCGCCGGGCGGCGAAGGTTGCCGGCGCGGCCTGCCCTCTGCCGATGCCGTAGCCTGTAGAATCGCCGGCCTGAGCGGGGGAGTGAGATGACAGCGGTGGATTTTGCCCAGGGCTTCGTCCTGACCCGGCACTGGCGCGACACGCCGGCCGGCACCGAGGTCGAGTTCTGGCTGGCGACCGAGCAGGGGCCGCGCCTGCTGCGCCTGCCGCCCCAGCCGTCGGTGGCCTTTATCCCGGTCGAACAGCGTGCGCGGGCCGAGGCCCTGCTGCGCGGCGAGTCGGGGGTCGAACTGCGGCCGCTGAAGCTGCGCGACTTTCGCCAGCGGCCGGTGCTCGGCCTCTACTGCCGGCACTACCGCCAGCTGCTGAAGCTCGACAAGCACCTGCGCGACCAGGGCGTGAGCGTATTCGAAGCCGATATCCGCCCGCCGGAGCGCTACCTGATGGAGCGCTTTATCACCGCGCCCGTGCACTTCGCCGGCACCGGCGATGCGCAGGGCGTGCTCTGCGATGCCCAGCTCAGGCCTGCGGCCGACTACCGGCCGCGGCTGCGCCTGGTGTCCCTGGATATCGAGACCAGCGAGCGCGGCGAGCTCTATTCGATCGCCCTGGAGGGCTGCGGCCAGCGCCAGGTGTACATGCTCGGCCCGGTCGATGAGGGCGCCGCAGGGCTGGACTTCGAACTCGAGTACTGCGCCAGCCGCGCCGAACTGCTGCAGCGCCTCAACCAA
>JBFHKK010000201.1:0-5457 GCA_041595475.1 Pseudomonas sp.
CCAGGCGCCGCGCCCGCTCCGGCCCGGGCCAATCGTCCAGGCGGCGCCCGTCCAGCAGCACCTGACCCCGCGCCGCCGGCAACTCACCGCACAAGGCACCGAGCAGGGTGCTCTTGCCGGCGCCGTTGGGGCCGAGCACGCCGAGCACCTCGCCCGGCAGCAGCTGCAGCTCGATGTCCGCCAGCACGCTGCGACCGCCGCGCCAGACCGCCAGGTTGTCTGCCCGCAACATCAGCTGCGCACCCGCACCAGTAGATAAAGAAAGAAGGGCGCGCCGAGCAGCGCCGTGACTATGCCGATCGGCAGCTCCGCCGGCGCCAGCAGCAGGCGCGCGGCCAGGTCGGCGAGCAGCAGCAGGGCGGCACCGGCGAGCATAGAAGCCGGCAGCAACACGCGGTGATCGGGACCGCTGAGCAAACGCACCAGATGCGGCACCACCAGGCCGACGAAGCCGATCATGCCCGCCGCCGCCACCGCGGCACCGACGCCCAAGGCCGTGCAGAACACCAGTTCGCGCTTGAGCCGCTCGACGTCGAAGCCCAGGTGACGCGCCTCCGACTCGCCGAGCAGCAGGGCATTCAGCGCCCGTGCCCGGCGCGGCAGCCAGAGCGCCACGGCGCAGGTCACCAGCAACAACGGCCACAGCCGCCCATAGCTGGCGCCATTGAGGCTACCGAGGTTCCAGAAGGTCAGGCTGCGCAGGGTGGCATCGTCGGCCAGGTAGGTGAACAGGCCGATGGCCGCGCCGGCCAGGGCGGTCAGCGCGATGCCGGCCAGCAGCATGGTCGCCACCTGGGTCTGGCCGTCGCGCCGGCCCAGGCGATAGACCAGGCCGGTCACCGCCAGGCCGCCGGCGAAGGCACACAGCGACAGCAGATAGGGCGACAGGCCATCCGCCACACCGCCCCAGAGCGAGGTCCCGACGATGGCGAACGCCGCCCCCAGGGCGGCTCCTCCGGAGACCCCGATCAAGCCCGGATCGGCCAGCGGATTGCGAAACAGACCCTGCATGGCCACCCCGGTCAGCGCCAGCACCGCGCCGACCGCCAGCCCCAGCAGGGTGCGCGGCAGACGAATCTGGCCGAGGATCAGCTCGGCCCGCTCCAGTTCGGCGCCGCCCAGCGGCACGCCGAGCAACCGCAAGACCGCGCCCAGGGTGTCCTGCCAGGGCAGGCTGACCGGCCCCAGGGCCAGGGATAGCCAGACGGCGAGCATCAGCAACAGGCCCAGGGCGATCAGCAGCACCCGCGGTTGAATCAGGCTGGCCATGGTCATGATAAGGAAGAGGCTTCGCTAGCGACGATAGGCGGGCAGAATAAGAGGCCTGGCGCCTCGTCGCCAGTAGGCGCATCAAGACCGATGCCTCACCGCAGCGCCGAATGCCGCTTGGCTGCATGGGGCTCTCGCGCATAATGCCCAGCTACCCTGGAGACCCTGATGATATTGCTCTGCACCCCGCAGGAGTTGGCCGAAGGCCAGAGCCGCGGCTTCGAACGGGATGGCCGCAAACTGCTGGCACTGCGCAAGGCCGGCCGGGTGTACGTCTATGTCAACCGCTGCCCGCACCGCGGCATTCCGCTGGAGTGGCTGCCCGACCAGTTCCTCGACGCCAGCGCCAGCCTGATCCAGTGCGCCACCCACGGCGCGCTCTTTCTGCTGGAATCGGGCGAATGCGTGGCCGGCCCCTGCGCCGGTCAGTCGCTGCAGGCGGTGCCCTGCGAGGAAAACCAGCAGGGCATCTGGATCGATGGTTAGGGCCTAGAGGCGCACCTCGAGGCGGCGCACCAGCTGCGCCTGATGCGGATCCAGCGCCGCGCCATAGGCCAGTACCTCGACTCCGGCACTCGCCGCTTCGCGCAGGGCCGCGGCATAGGCGGGGTCGATCTCCGCGGCCGGGCGTACCGCCTGCATGCCGGAGAGATTGACGCAGTACAGCTGCACCGCCCTGATGCCCTCTCGCGCCAGCGCGGCCAGTTCGCGCAGATGCTTGGCGCCGCGCTCGGTATGCGCATCGGGGAAGGCGGCCACCGGATCCTCGGCAAAGCCCAGGGTCACGCTTTTCACCTCGAGGTAGGCCGGCCCGTCTGAATACTCGAGGCGAAAATCGATGCGACTGCGCTCGCGACCATAGGCCACTTCGCGCTTCAGATCGGTAAAGCCGTTCAACTCGCTGATCACCCCGGCACGCAGGGCTTCCTCGACCAGGGCGTTGGCCCGCGCAGTATTGATCAGCGCCAGACGGCCATGGGGGGTCTCGCCGATTTCCCAGGTGCCCGGCAGCTTGCGCCGGGGATCGGCCGAGCGACTGAACCAGATGCGCGCGCCCTCGCTCAAGCAATTGAGCATCGAGCCGGTGTTGGGGCAGTGGATGGTCAGGCGCTCGCCGGCGGCGCTCTCGATGTCGGCCAGAAAGCGCTTGTAGCGGCGCAGCAGACGGCCTTCCTCTAGAGGCGGGTCAAAGCGCATCGGCGCGCCAGGTCTTCAGCCCGCGCGCGATGCGCTCGACCGCCTGCTGCAGGCGCGGCAGATCCTGCGTGTAGGCGAAGCGCACATGCTGCCCCGCCAGGTGCCGGCCGAAGTCCAGACCGGGGGTGAAGGCCACATGCTCGGTTTCCAGAAAGTGCCGGCAGAAGGCGAAGGCATCGCCGCCGAAGGCGCTGATGTCGGCGTATAGATAGAAGGCGCCCTGGGGCTCCACGGCGATGCTGAAGCCCAGCTCGCGCAGCGCCGGCAAGAGGAAGTCGCGGCGTCGCTGGAACTCATGCCGGCGCTGCTCGAGGATGTCCAGGGTCTGCGGCGCGAAGCAGGCCAGCGCGGCCTGCTGGGCCATGCTCGGCGCGCTGATATAGAGGTTCTGCGCCAGCTTCTCCAACTCCGGCACCGCTGCCGGCGGCGCCACCAGCCAGCCGAGGCGCCAGCCGGTCATGCCGAAATACTTGGAGAAACTGTTGAGCACAAAGGCCTCGTCGTCCACCTCGAGCACGCTGGCCGCATCCACCCCATAGGTCAGGCCATGATAGATCTCGTCCACCACCAGATGGCCGCCGCGCGCCTTCAACGACTGGGAAAGCGCCGCCAGCTCTTCGCGGCTGAGCAGGGTGCCGGTCGGGTTGGCCGGCGAGGCGACCAGGGCGCCGACGCTGTCGCCATCCCAATGCCGCTCGACCAGCTCCGGGGTCAGCTGATAACGCACCTCCGGGCCGACCGGCACCAGCTGCGCGGCACCTTCGATCAGGCGCAGGAAATGTCGGTTGCACGGGTAGCCGGGGTCGGCCAGCAGCCAGTGGCGGCCGGGATCGACCAGCAGACTGCTGGCCAGCAGCAAGGCACCGGAGCCGCCCGGGGTAATCAAAATGCGCTCAGGGTCTATGCTCAAGCGATAGCGCTGTGCGTAGAAGCCCGCGATGGCCTCGCGCAGCGCCGGCGTGCCGCGTGCGGCAGTATAGCGGGTATGGCCGGCGGCCAGCGCCGCCTGGCCCGCCGCGATGATGGGCGCGGCTGTGCTGAAGTCGGGTTCGCCGATCTCCAGATGGATGACGTCGTGCCCGTCTGCTTGCAGCTGATTGGCCCGGGCCAGCAAGGCCATGACGTGGAAGGGTTCGATGGCGCGACTGCGCGCACTGTAGGACGGGGCCATGGAACTGCCTTGCGAAGGAATGAGCGGGGATTCTAACCAAGGCCCCGGAGAAACGGCAGCAACCCCGACCAGGGGAGTAGCGCGGCTCGAATCGATCTGGTAAGTTCGCCCGCTTGCAGGCGCAGGGCCGCGTCTTCAGCGGCAACGGACCTATCCTGTGCAGTGGATTAGAGAAAGTGAGAGGCGGCCATCCATGCCCACCAAAGCAAAAGCAAAGAGCAGCCAGCTGATTCGTGGCTTCGAACCCTACCAAGAGCGCAAGGGCGAGGAGTACATGAGCGAGGCGATGCGCGCCCACTTCACCAGCATCCTCAACAAGTGGAAGCTGGAACTGATGCAGGAAGTCGACCGCACCGTGCACCACATGCAGGACGAGGCGGCCAACTTCCCCGACCCGGCCGACCGCGCCAGCCAGGAAGAAGAGTTCAGCCTGGAACTGCGTGCCCGCGACCGCGAGCGCAAGCTGATCAAGAAGATCGACGAGACCCTGCAGCTGATCGAAGACAACGAATACGGCTGGTGCGACTCCTGCGGTGTCGAGATCGGCATCCGCCGCCTCGAAGCCCGCCCCACCGCCACCCTGTGCATCGATTGCAAGACGCTGGCGGAAATCAAGGAAAAGCAGATCGGTTCCTGATCCGAGCACGGGGCGCCAAGGCGCCCCGTGTTGTTTCCGGGCGGCGCTGTCACCTGCTTCTCCGCCTCCGCTCGCGTCGTCAGTCCCTCACCCGCATGAACGCTCCCGCCTACATAGGTCGCTTCGCTCCCACCCCCAGCGGCTACCTGCACTTCGGTTCCCTGGTCGCGGCCCTGGCCTCCTATCTGGATGCCCGCGCGGTCGGCGGTCGCTGGCTGCTGCGCATGGAGGACCTGGATCCGCCACGCGAGGTTCCCGGCGCCCAGGACGCGATCCTGCGCACACTGGAGAGCTACGGCCTGGAGTGGGACGCTCAAGTCGTGCGGCAGAGTTCGCGCCATGGCGAATACCAGGCGCTCATCGAGCGTCTGCTGGAGCAGGGCCGGGCCTACGCCTGCACCTGCTCACGCAAGCAACTAGAAGCCTATGGCGGCGTCTATCCCGGCTTCTGCCGCGACGCCGGCCACTCGCCACAGGGCGCCGCCATCCGTCTGCGGGTGCCGGAACGAAGCTACGGCTTCGTCGACCGGGTCCAGGGCCAGTACTCCCAGCAGCTGGCCCGCGAAGTGGGCGACTTCGTCATCCGCCGCCGCGACGGCTACTACGCCTACCAGCTGGCGGTGGTGCTGGACGACGCCTGGCAAGGGGTGAGCGATGTGGTGCGCGGCGCCGACCTGCTCGACTCCACCCCGCGCCAGCTGTACCTGCAGGAGCTGCTGGGGTTCGCCACGCCGCGCTACCTGCATGTACCCCTGATCATCCAGCCCGACGGCCACAAGCTGGGCAAATCCTATCGCTCACCGCCGCTGCCCGCCGACCGCGCCGCGCCCCTGCTGGTGCGTGCCCTGCACGCCCTGGGTCAGCCGGTACCGGCCGCGCTGGAGCAGGCCAGGCCCGCGGAACTGCTGGCCTGGGCCAGCCAAAACTGGGACGCTGCGCGCATCCCCCACTGCCCTACCCTGGCCGAAGCCGAGCTGCGCTAAGCCGGACCGCACAATCTCACAGGAGTCTCGATGAAAGCCCAGCTCGAAGAACTGATCGGCAAGATAAGCTCCGGCTGCATGGCCCCGGAGGAGATCGCCCGGATCGCCGAGGAAGCGGCCCAGGCCTACGCCGATCCGCAGGCCTTTCTGGCCGCCAATCCGGACATCAACTACGACGATGACTTCCCCATTCCACTGGG
>JBFHKK010000202.1:0-5417 GCA_041595475.1 Pseudomonas sp.
CACCGACCAGGGTGTGGGTGGTGGACACCGGCAGGCCGATGGCCGAGGCGCCAACCACGGTGGTGGCGGTGGCCAGCTCGGCGGCAAAACCGCGGCTCGGGGTCAGCTCGGTGATTTCCTTGCCGATGGTGGCGATCACCTTGTAGCCGTAGGTGGCCAGGCCGACGACAATGCCGACGGCGCCCAGCAGCAGCACCCAGCCGGGCAGCGCCGCCTTGGCCCCGACCGCCTCGCCGCCGGACTGGATCACCCCGACGATGGCCGCCAGCGGGCCCACGGCGTTGGCCACGTCGTTGGAGCCGTGGGCGAAGGCCATGGAGCAGGCGGTGAAGATCATCAGCACGGCGAAGACCTTCTCCACGCTGGCGTAATGGAAGCCCTTGTCGGCCTCCTCATCGATCTGGATGCGGCTGAGCAGGGCGATGCCCAGCAGCATCACGGCCACGCCAACGCCCAGGGAGAGCAGCACGCCCTCGGCGCCGGAGAGGTTCAGGCCGATGTGCTTGAGACCCCGGGTCACGGTCATGATCGAAACCATGAAGCCGGTCAGGAACATGTACACCGGCACGTAGCGCTTGGCGTTCTGGAAGGGATTGTCGGTGTCGATGATCAGCTTCTGCACGCTGACGAAGACGCCGAAGGCGACCACCCCGGAGAGCACCGGCGAGACCACCCAGCTGGCCACGATCGGGCCGACCTTGTTCCAGTGCACCGCCTCCATGGAGATGCCGAAGGCGGCGAAGCCGATCACCGCGCCGACGATCGAGTGGGTGGTCGAGACCGGCCAGCCGCGGGTCGAGGCCACCAGCAGCCAGGTACCGGCGGCCAGCAGCGCCGACATCATGCCCAGCACCATGAGCTCCGGACTGATCACCGACGCATCGACGATGCCGCTCTTGATGGTTTCGGTGACCTGGCCGCCGGCCAGGTAGGCGCCGCAGAACTCGAAGACCATGGCGATGAGGATCGCCTGCTTGATGGTCAGCGCCCGCGAACCGACCGAGGTGCCCATGGCGTTGGCCACGTCATTGGCGCCCACGCCCCAGGCCATGAAGAAGCCGAACAGGCAGGCGAGCAACAGGAGTAGGAGGCCGTAATCGGCAATCAGAGACATAAGTTAACTTCCATTAAGCTCAGCAAGAATGCCGGCGCTCAGCGCGCCAGCAGTTGTTCCAGTCGGTTGCCCACCCGCTGGGCGCGGTCGGCGACGTCGCCGATCCAGTCGATGATCTGGTAGAGGAACATGACGTCCACCGGCGGCAGCTCCTGCTCCAGGGTGAACAGCTGGCGACGCACCTCGATCTGCAGGCGGTCGGTGTCCTGTTCGATGACGTCGAGCTCCTCGATCAGGGTTTCCACCAGCTGCGCCTCGCGGCCGGCGAAACCGGTTTCCAGCAGTTCGTCCAGCTCGTTCATGGCCTTGAGCGCCTGGGCGCTGGCATCCACGCTGCGCTCGACGTAGGTGCGCATCAGCGCCTGCAGCGGCTGCGGAACGCGCATCTGGCGGCCCAGCATCAGGCCGGCGATGTCCTTGGCGCGGTTGGCGATTTTGTCCTGTACACTCAGCAGCTCGAGCAGATCGGAGCGCGGCACCGGCAGGAACAGGCTCTTGGGCAGGTGCAGACGCACGCTTTTCTTCAGCTTGTCGGCCTCGTGCTCCAGACGCGCCATCTCCTGCTGGACCTGCTCGACCCTGGCCCAGTCCTCGGCCACCACGGCCTCGAAGAAGGGCACGAGATTCGCCGCGCACTCATGGGCTTTGGCGATGTGCTGCTGCATCGGCCCGATGGGCGAGCGGCCGAACAGGCTGGCAAACGGATTGACTGGCATAGGCTGGGCCCCGATTTTTTTGGCAAGGCGGCGAGTATAGAGATCGCCTCCACGCACCTCCAGAACTTGTCATCGATCTGTCACATTCTCGTAACTAGGCGCTTGGTCGTACCCCCATGCTCAAAGAAACCGAAATCAAACTGCGCGCCAGTCGCGACACCCTGGCCGCACTGCGTCAACAGCCGCTGCTGAACAAACGCAACAAGAGCGGCTGGCAGCAGGCCGAGCTGTTCAACCAGTACTACGACACGCCCGAGCGCGACCTGGCCCGGGCCAAGGTCGCCCTGCGCCTGCGGCGCGACGGCGAGCAGCTGATCCAGACCCTCAAGAGCCGCGGCCAGAGTGTCGCCGGGCTGTCCGAGCGCAACGAGTGGGACTGGTATCTGGACAAGCCCGAACTGGACCTGAGCAAGCTCGACGAGACTTGCTGGCCGAGCGAGTTGGCCGATCTGGACAAGACCGCCCTGCAACCCATCTTCAGCACCGACTTCGTCCGCCAGCGCGCCGAGCTCGCCTGGGGCCGCGGCAAGGCCAAGGTGGTGATAGAGGCGGCCCTGGACCTGGGCAGCGTCATCGCCGGCGACCGCCAAGAGGAGATCTGTGAGCTGGAGCTGGAACTGCGCCAGGGTGAACCTCAGGCGCTGCTGGAGCTGGCCAGCGCGCTGGCCGCCGAACTGCCGCTGATGCCCTGTGACATCAGCAAGGCCGAGCGCGGCTATCGGCTGTTCGATGAAAGCAGTTACTCGCTGAGCCTGCCGGCGCCGCAGCTGAGTGCCGAACTGGGCCTGGATGAGGCCTTCGCCGCCCTGGCCTGGCACCTGCTGGGCAGCAGCCAACGCCTGGCCGAGCAGTATCGCTTCAGCGGCCACTGGCGCCTGCTGGTCGACTGGCTGCAGCAGTTGATCGACCTGCGCGCGCTGCTCGGCAGCCTCGGCCAGGCCGCGCCGCGGGCCAGCAGCCACGACCTGCGCCAGACCCTCGACGCCCTGCTGCAGGACTGGCGCCCGCGGGTGCAGGCCGGCCAGCAGGACGAAGCCGCCCGCCAGGACGCCCCGGCGCGGTTCGCCGAGGAGCTGGCCCACTGCCGCTGGGGCCTGTTCTCCCTGAATGCCTCGCGCTGGCTGCTGGCGCGCAGCTGGACAGCCGCGCGCAGTCCGCGCGGCGAGCGCCAGGGCGCAGCGCCCCTGGGCAACTGGCTGAGCACCGAGCTGGCCGAGGAAGGCAAGGCGCTGCCGCTGGCACGTTACCCGCAACACCCCGAAGACCTCGACGATCAGCTGCCGCGCCTGGAGCGCCTGCTGGCCTGGCTGCGCCTGGCTCGCGGGGTGCTGCAACTGCCCGACCTCGATCGCCTCTACGGCGAGCTGAACAAGTTGACCGACCTGGCCCGCCAGGCGCGCAGTCCCGAGGTCTTGGAAGCGCGCCGGGCCCAGGCCCATACTGTGGCCACGCTCAAGGCCTGGAAACAGCTGCTGCACTGATTGCCGCCGGCCTTGCGCGGCAGCGCGGCGAAAATCGCGCGCGACTTGGCAGACAGCCGCGCCGGCCGCAGGCACACTCGGCCTTGCCACGGCGCACCATGATTGCAGGGAGTTCTATGTCCTCGTTAGCTTCGCCTCCCCAGGATCGGCCCCTGGAGCTCAACGACCTGCTGCGCGAGCTGGTCGCCCAGGGCCGGGTCGACCAGGACAGCGCCGAACAGTGCCTGGCGATCCGCCGCAGCGCGGTGAACAACCAGCAGCATCCGCTGGAATTTCTCGCCGCCCAGCAGCTCGAGGACCTCAAGCGAGCGGGCAAGAAGCTCGACCTGGAGACCCTCACCCAGTGGCTGGCGGACTTCGCCGGCCAGCCCTACCTGCGCATCGACCCGCTGAAGATAGACGTGGCCGCGGTCACCCCGCTGATGTCCTACGCCTTCGCCCAACGCCACAAGATCCTCGCCGTGGCGGTGGCCCCCGACGCGGTGACCATCGCCAGCGCCCAGCCGCTGGTGCACAGCTGGGAAGCCAACCTGACCCATGTGCTGCGCCGGCCGATCAAGCGGGTGGTGGCCAATCCCGTGGACATCCAGCGCTTCACCCTGGAGTTCTACCGCCTGGCCAAGTCGGTCAGCGGCGCCACCTCGGTGGACCAGAAGGTCAGCGGCATCGGCAATTTCGAGCAACTGCTCAACCTCGGCGCCCAGGACCAGGAGCCGGACGCCAACGACGCGCACATCGTCAATATCGTCGACTGGCTGTTCCAGTACGCCTTCCAGCAGCGCGCCAGCGACATCCACATCGAGCCGCGACGGGAACAGGGCACGGTGCGCTTTCGCATCGACGGGGTGCTGCACAACGTCTATCAGTTTCCGCCCCAGGTGACCATGGCGGTGGTCAGCCGCCTGAAGAGCCTCGGCCGGATGAACGTCGCCGAGAAGCGCAAGCCCCAGGACGGCCGGGTCAAGACCAAGACCCCCGAGGGCGGCGAGGTGGAGTTGCGCCTTTCGACCCTGCCCACCGCCTTCGGCGAGAAGATGGTGATGCGCATCTTCGATCCCGAGGTGCTGCTCAAGAGCTTCGACCAGCTGGGCTTCTCGCCCGACGACCTGAAGCGCTGGCAGAGCATGACCGGCCAGCCCAACGGCATCATCCTGGTCACCGGCCCCACCGGTTCGGGCAAGACCACCACCCTCTACACCACCCTCAAGCAGCTGGCCACGCCCGAGGTCAACGTCTGCACCATCGAGGACCCGATCGAGATGATCGAGGGCGCCTTCAACCAGATGCAGGTGCAGCACAACATCGATCTGAATTTCGCCAGCGGCGTGCGCGCGCTGATGCGCCAGGACCCGGACATCATCATGATCGGCGAGATCCGCGACCTGGAGACCGCCGAGATGGCGATCCAGGCCGCACTCACCGGCCACCTGGTGCTCTCCACCCTGCACACCAACGACGCGCCCAGCGCCATCACCCGCCTGCTCGAGCTCGGTGTGCCGCACTACCTGATCAAGGCCACCCTGCTCGGGGTCATGGCCCAGCGCCTGGTGCGCACCCTCTGCCCGCACTGCAAGGCGCCCCAGGCCATCGAGGAGAGCGACTGGCAAAGCCTGACCAAGCCCTGGAGCTCGCCTGTGCCCGGCGGCGCCCAACGCGCCGTGGGCTGCCTGGAATGCCGCGACACCGGTTACCGCGGCCGCGCCGGGGTCTACGAGATCATGCTGCTCAACGATGCCATCAAGCCGCTGATCAGCCCCGACACCGACCTGGTGGCCCTGCGTCGCCAGGCCTTCAAGGACGGCATGCGCAGCCTGCGCCTGTCCGGTGCGCAGAAGGTCGCCGCCGGCCTGACCACCATCGAAGAAGTGCTGCGGGTGACGCCGCAGAGCGAACAACGCTGATGCTCGACGCGCGCCAGAGCACCGCAGCGCAGCGCCGCGGGCCAGGCTGTCTGGGCGGGCTGCTGTGGCTGGCTTGGCTGCTGTGCCTGGCGCCCGGCGCCTGGGCCGAGGTGCTGGTCACGGATCCGCCGCAGCCGCTCGGCCTGCACCTCAGCGTCCTGCCCAGCGCCACCCCGATCAGCCTGCAGGCCGCCATCGAGGCGCG
>JBFHKK010000203.1:0-5389 GCA_041595475.1 Pseudomonas sp.
ACGCGGGTTCTTGAACTGCATCCAGGGGCCACCATCGAGCAGGGTTGCGCCGAACTCTTCGGCGGCAATTTCATAAGCCCACTCTTTGAAGGCACCTTCGGTGAACTTCATGATGTTGCCCTTGTGGACGAAGGTCACCGAACTGCGATCGTTGTCCACCGCGTACTGCAGGGCCTTGCGCACCAGGCGCTTGGTGCCTTCCAGGGAAACCGGCTTGATGCCGATGCCGCAGTTTTCGGTGAAGCGGATCTTGGTGACGCCCATTTCCTCGGTGAGGAACTTGATCACCTTCTCGGCCTCGGGAGAACCGGCTTTCCACTCGACGCCGGCGTAGATGTCCTCGGAGTTCTCGCGGAAGATCACCATGTCCACGTCGCCGGGCTTCTTCACCGGGCTCGGCACGCCTTCGAACCAGCGTACCGGGCGCTGGCAGACATAGAGGTCGAGCTCCTGGCGCAGGGCCACGTTGAGCGAGCGGATGCCGCCACCGACCGGGGTGGTCAGCGGGCCCTTGATCGAGACGACATAGTCGCGCACCGCTTCCAGTGTTTCCTTCGGCAGCCAGGTGTCCTGGTCATAGACCTGGGTGGCTTTCTCGCCGGCATAAACCTCCATCCAGGAAATCTTGCGCTCGCCGCCGTAGGCCTTCTCAACAGCCGCGTCGACGACCTTGATCATCACCGGGCTGATATCGACACCGATGCCGTCACCCTCGATAAAGGGAATGATCGGATTGTTCGGTACGTTGAGGGACATGTCGGCATTGACGGTGATTTTGTCACCGGTTGCTGGCACCTGGATCTTTTGGTATCCCATGCTGGACTCCGTTGTTCTCGTGGTCTGACATACCGCCGCGCGGATGGCGCGACGGCTAGATCTTTTTGGGTCGCGGAAAGGCCCATCATTCTTGTAGTTTTTCTACAGAAAGTCACGCACTTTTCCGTGCGAAACCCTGCTGAAACGCCCCTGCTAGGCGCATGATAGATGTGCCGTGGCTGGCTTGTAGTCAAACTACAAGACTGCTACAAGAGGCCACTCGCAGGTCGTCCCTCAGCCTAGCAGGTCGCTCGACAAATGCCTGCCGATGCCGCCACCCTGGGTCTGCGACCTTGATGTCTGACTCGTCACAGGAGTTTTTCATGCGCTTCACGCCACACGTCACGGTGGCCACCGTGGTCGAGGACCAGGGCCGCTTCCTGGTCGTCGAGGAAATGGCCGACGGCCGCGCCGTATTCAATCAGCCTGCCGGTCATTTGGAAGCCGACGAAAGTCTGATTCAGGCGGCGCTGCGTGAAACCCTCGAGGAAACCGGCTGGGAGGTCGAGCTGACCGCGGTCATTGGCCTGTACCTCTATACCGCGCCCAGCAACGGGGTGACCTACCAGCGCCTATGCTTTGCCGCCAAGCCGCTGCGTCAGCGCCTCGACCACCCGCTGGACGCCGGCATCATTGCGCCGCACTGGCTGACCCGCGACGAGCTGGCGGCCGATCCGCGGCGCTGGCGCAGCGAGTTGTTGCTGCGCTGTATCGACGACTACCTCAGTGGCGAGCGCCACGCCCTGAGCCTGATCCGCTGAGGCGCATCGGCGGCCAAGCCGCTCGCCGCCGGTCGCCGCCAAGCGACCGGCCCTGTTAGAATCGCCTCCCTTTGAGCCTGCCTGTCATAGTCCCTATGCAAGATCCCACAGCTACTCGCGTAATCGTCGGCATGTCCGGCGGCGTCGACTCCTCCGTTTCCGCCCTGCTCCTGCTCGAGCAAGGCTACAGGGTCGAGGGCCTGTTCATGAAGAACTGGGACGAGGACGACGGCACCGAGTACTGCACGGCCATGGACGATCTGGCCGATGCCCAGGCGGTGTGCGACAGGATCGGCATCAGGCTGCACACGGCCAATTTCGCCGCCGAATACTGGGATAACGTGTTCGAGCACTTTCTCGCCGAGTACAAGGCCGGTCGTACCCCCAATCCCGACATCCTGTGCAACCGCGAAATCAAGTTCAAAGCCTTCCTCGATTATGCCCTGGCCCTGGGCGCCGACCTCATCGCCACCGGCCACTATGTGCGCCGTCGCGATAGCGAGGGCCGCACCGATCTGCTCAAGGGCCTGGACCCGAACAAGGACCAGAGCTATTTCCTGCATGCCGTCGGCGCCGAGCAGCTGGCCAAGACCCTGTTTCCGGTCGGCGAACTGGAAAAACCCCAGGTGCGCGCCATCGCCGAGAAGTACCAGCTGGCCACGGCCAAGAAGAAGGACTCGACCGGCATCTGCTTTATCGGCGAGCGCCGCTTCAGCGATTTCCTTAAGCAGTACCTGCCGGCCCAGCCCGGTGACATCGAAACCACCACGGGCGAGGTGATCGGCCGCCATCACGGCCTGATGTACCACACCATCGGCCAGCGTCAGGGACTGGGCATCGGCGGCCTGAAGGACGCCAGCGACGAGCCCTGGTACGTGCTCAAGAAGGACCTGGCGCGCAACGTCTTGATCGTCGGCCAGGGCAACGAGCATCCCTGGCTGTTTTCCCGTGCGCTGTCGGCTTCGGACATCTATTGGGTCAATCCGCTCGAGCTGACCGGCCCTCGCCGCCTCAGCGCCAAGGTGCGCTACCGGCAGAACGATCAGGCCTGCACCCTTGAGAAAACTGCCGAGGGCTACCGCGCGCTGTTCGACGAGCCGCAGCGGGCGGTCACGCCCGGCCAGTCGGTGGTCTTCTATGATGGCGAGGTATGCCTGGGTGGCGGCGTGATCGAAGCGGCCGAGCCCTGGTTCGCCGGGGAGCCGTCGGCATGAGCCCGATCCAGGAACAACTGGTCGCCCTGGGCGCGGTATTCGAGGCGGCGGTGCTGGTCGATCGGATCGCCCGCACCGGCCAGGTCAGCGAGGCGCCTCTGGGTTGCCTGCTCGGCAGCCTGCTGGTGCGCGATCCGAAGGACACCCTCGCAGTTTATGGCGGCGACGACCTCAACCTGCGCGACGGTTATCGGGCCCTGGTCGGTGCCCTGGAGCGCGACCCGGCCAGCCTGCAGCGCGAACCGCTGCGCTACGCCCTGGCCCTGCTCGGCCTCGAGCGGCAACTGGATAAGCGCGGTGACCTGCTGCAGATCATGGGTAGCCGCCTGGATCAGATAGAACAACAGGTCGGCCACTTCGGCCTGGTGCATGAGAATGTAATCGCCGCCTGCGCCAGCCTCTATCAGGACACCATCAGCACCTTCCGCCAGCGCATTCAGGTGCAGGGTGACATGCGCCACCTGCAGCAGCCGAGCAACGCGGCCAGGATTCGCGCCCTGTTGCTCACCGGGATCCGTGCCGCGCGCCTGTGGCGTCAACTGGGTGGTCACCGCTGGCAGCTGGTATTCAGTCGCGCCAAGCTGCTGCGCGAACTCTACCCGCTGCTGCGCGGCTGACGTGCCCCTGCGCAGCGTCAAACCGCTGCAGGGCGGCGCCCTGCTGGCGCTCTCGGCCTTGCTGTTCGCCCTGATGGGGGTGGCCATCCGCGAGGTGTCGGTCGGCGTCAACAACGAATCGGTGGTGTTCTTCCGCAACCTGGTCGGGGTGCTGTTCTTTCTGCCGCTGGTCCTGTTCAAGGGCTGGCGCCCGCTCAAGACCACGCGCCTGCGCTCGCACCTGTGGCGCACCGGTTTCGGCCTGTCGGCGATGTACTGCTTCTTCTACGCCATCGCCCACCTGCCCCTGGCCGACGCCATGCTCTTCACCTATTCGGCGCCGGTGTTCACTCCGCTGATCGCCTGGTGCTGGCTCAAGGAACCGCTGACCCGGCGCATGCTGGCCACCACCGCCATAGGCCTGGTCGGCGTGCTGCTGGTGGCCAAGCCCTCCGCCGCGCTGTTCGACAGCCAGGCCCTGGTCGGCCTGGCCGCGAGCATCCTGGCCGCCTTCGCCTTCGTGTCCATTCGCGAGATGAGCGACAGCGAGCCGGCCTTTCGCATCGTCTTCTATTTCGCCCTGTTCAGCGCCCTGATCTCGGCGATTCCGCTGACCTGGGCCTGGCAGCCGCTGAACCAGCACCAGCTGGGCCTGCTGCTGGCGGTCGGCCTGCTGGCCACCAGCAGCCAGATCATCATGTCCAAGGCCTACGGCCTGGCCCCGCCAGGGCTGATCGGGCCGGTCGCCTACCTGGCCATCGTCTTCGCCGGGCTGATCGCCTGGCTGCGCTGGGGCGAAACCCCGAATGCCAGTTCGCTGCTGGGCGCGGCGCTGATATTCGCCGCCAGCCTGCTGTCGATCGTCCGCCAGCGCAATCGCTGAGCGGGCGCCGCCCAGGCGCCGACGGCCCGCCGATTTCATGTATGATATGCGCCCTTTTCAACGCCCGACTGTCCGAGAACGCCTTCCCATGCAGCTTTCCTCGCTCACCGCGGTTTCCCCCGTCGACGGCCGCTACGCCGGCAAAACCAGCGCCCTGCGCCCCATCTTCAGCGAATACGGTTTGATTCGTTTTCGCGTCCTGGTCGAGGTGCGCTGGCTCCAGCGCCTGGCCGCCCACGAGGGCATCGGCGAGGTGGCGCCCTTCTCCGCCCAGGCCCAGCTGCTGCTCAATGAACTGGCGGAAAACTTCGCCGTCGAGCACGCCGAGCGGGTCAAGGAGATCGAGCGCACCACCAACCACGACGTCAAGGCCGTGGAGTACCTGCTCAAGGAGCAGGCCGCCAAGCTGCCGGAGCTGGAGAAGGTCAGCGAGTTCATCCATTTCGCCTGCACCAGCGAGGACATCAACAACCTGTCCCACGCCCTGATGCTGCGCGAAGGCCGCGACAGCGTGCTGCTGCCGCTGATGCGCCAGGTCGCCGGCGCCATCCGCGAGTTGGCGGTCAAGTTCGCCGGTGTGCCCATGCTCTCGCGCACCCACGGCCAGCCGGCCTCGCCGACCACCCTCGGCAAGGAGCTGGCCAACGTGGTCTACCGCCTCGAGCGGCAGATCGCCCAGGTTGCCGGCGTGCCGCTGCTGGGCAAGATCAATGGCGCCGTGGGCAACTACAACGCTCACCTGTCGGCCTATCCGCAGATCGACTGGGAAGCCAATGCCCGCGAGTTCATCGAGGACGACCTGGGCCTGCAGTGGAACCCCTACACCACCCAGATCGAGCCGCACGACTACATCGCCGAGCTGTTCGACGCCATCGCCCGCTTCAACACCATCCTGATCGACTTCGACCGCGATGTCTGGGGCTATATCTCCCTCGGCTACTTCAAGCAGAAGACCATCGCCGGCGAGATCGGCTCCTCGACCATGCCGCACAAGGTCAACCCGATCGACTTCGAGAACTCCGAAGGCAACTTAGGGATCGCCAATGCGCTCTTCCAGCACCTGGCCAGCAAGCTGCCGATCTCGCGCTGGCAGCGTGACCTGACCGACTCCACCGTGCT
>JBFHKK010000204.1:0-5387 GCA_041595475.1 Pseudomonas sp.
AGCGCCTGCGTTTTCGCAGCCGCGCCGTGGCCCAGGCCACCGGCGCCTGGGCCGACCGCCTGCGCAGCGCCCCTGGCCAGGCGCAGATCCGACCGCTGCGCGGCAGCCATCTGCTGCTGCCGGCCTGGCGCCTGCCGGTGGCCCATGCCTTCAGCTTTATGCATGGCGCCGATGGCCGGCCGGTGTTCGTGTTTCCCTGGGAGGGCGCGACCGTGGTCGGCACCACCGACCTGGATCATCGCGAGCCGCTGGATCTGGACGCGCGCATCAGCACCGCGGAGCTGGACTATCTGCTGGCGGCCTGTGCCCAGCAGTTCCCGGCCGCCCGGATCGAGCGCAATGACGTGCTGTCCACCTGGGCCGGGGTGCGGCCGGTGGTCAGCGACGGCGCGGCGCCGCGCAAGCCCTCGGACGAGAAGCGCGAGCACGCCCTCTGGGTCGAGCCCGGCTGCGTGACCCTGGCCGGCGGCAAGCTGACCACCTTCCGCCTGCTGGCGCTGGAAGTGTTGCGCGCCTGCGCCGGGTTCGTCGGCCGTGAGGTGGATGATCAGGGCGCGGCGGTCTTTCGTCCTCTCGAGCCGACGCCGATGCCGGCACTGAGTCCGGCCCGGCAACGACGCCTGGCCGGACGCTACGGGCGCCAGCTGCCGAGCGTGCTGGCCGTGATCGAAGCGGTGGGCGCCGAGCGGGTGGCCGCCACCGAAACCCTCTGGGCCGAGTTGGCCTGGGCCGCCGAGCAGGAGCTGGTGCTGCACCTGGACGATCTGCTGCTGCGCCGCACGCGCCTGGGCCTGCTGCTGGCCGGCGGCGGCGTTGCCCAGCTGGCGCGCATCCGCGCCCTCTGTCAGGCCCGCCTGGGCTGGAGCGATGACCGCTGGGAGCAGGAGGAGAATGATTACCGGGCGCTCTGGCAGCGCAGCTACAGTGTGCCGCCGACGCCTGCGCATGAGCAGAGCGCGGCAGCAGCCGTGGCCATCGGGGAGGCGCTTTCTTGAGCGATAAAAGCTATCTGCTGGCCATCGACAATGGCACTCAGAGCGTGCGGGCGCTGCTGTTCGACCTGCAGGGCAATCTGCTCGGCAAGGGCAAGGTAGAGTTGCAGGCCTACTACTCCACCCAGCCCGGCTGGGCCGAGCAGGACCCCGACTACTACTGGGCCAGCGTCGGCGAGGCCTGCCGGCGGCTGTGGCAGCAGCTGGAGATCGATCGCCGCCTGATCAAGGGCGTTGCGCTGACCACCCAGCGTGGCAGCCTGATCCACGTCGATGCCGCCGGCCAGCCGCTGCGCCCGGCGATCCTCTGGCTCGATCAGCGCCGCGCCGAGGTGCCGGGGCCGATCAAGGGGCCCTGGGGCTGGCTGTTCAAGCTGGCCCGCGCCGAGGAGGCGGTGAATCACTTCCGCGCCCAGGCCGAGGTCAACTGGGTGGCTCAAGAGCAGCCGCAGATCCATCGCCGCACCCACAAGGTGCTGCTGCTCTCGGGTTTTCTCAGCCACCGCTTGTGCGGCCGCTTCGTCGACTCGCTGGCCAGTTGCGTGGCCTACCTGCCGTTCGACTACAAGCGCCTCAAGTGGGCGGCGCCCGGCGACTGGAAATGGCAGGCCCTGGCGGTGCGCCGCGAGCAGCTGCCGGAGCTGGTCCAGCCGGGCCAGCTGATCGGCCACATCAGCGCCGCGGCCAGCCTGCATACCGGTATTCCCGAGGGCCTGCCGCTGATCGCCGCCGGCGCCGACAAGGCCTGCGAGGTGCTCGGTGCCGGCGGTCTGGAGCCGTCCACCGCCTGCCTGTCCTACGGCACCACGGCGACCATCAACACCACCCGCCGCCGTTACCTGGAGACGGTGCGGCTGATTCCGCCCTATCCGGCGGCGATGCCGGGGCACTACAACACCGAGGTGATGATCTTTCGCGGCTTCTGGATGGTCAGCTGGTTCAAGCGCGAGTTCGGCCTGAGCGAGTTGCAGCGCGCCGAGGCCCTGGCGGTGGCGCCTGAGGCGCTGTTCGACGAGCTGGTCAATGCGGTGCCGCCCGGCTCCATGGGCCTGATGCTGCAGCCCTACTGGTCGCCGGGGGTGCGCGAGCCGGGGCTGGAGGCCAAGGGCTCGATCATCGGCTTCGGCGACGTGCACACCCGCGCCCATCTGTACCGGGCGATTCTCGAGGGCCTGGCCTACGCCCTGCGCCAGGGCAAGGAGCAGATCGAGCGGCGCTCGGGCACTCGGATCACCCGCCTGCGGGTCTCCGGCGGCGGCTCGCAGAGCGACGCGGCCATGCAGCTGACCGCCGATATCTTCGGCCTGCCGGCCGAGCGCCCGCACACCTACGAGACCTCGGGCCTGGGCGCGGCCATCGCCTGCGCGGTGGGGCTGGGGCTGCATGCGGATTTTCCCGCGGCGATCGCCGCCATGACCCGGGTCGGGCAAGTCTTCGAGCCCGATCCGGCGGCGCGGGGCATCTACCAGCGGCTCTATCGTGAGGTCTACCAGCGCATGTATGCCCGGCTCAAACCGCTTTACCGCAGCATTCGCGCCATCACCGGCTACCCGGCCTAAGGCGAGGGCGGCGCTCCGTGGCGCCGCCTTTCGCTGCCGCAATGGTCAGTCGTCGGGGTCGATGATGCCTTCGCGCACGGCCCAGAGCACCAGGCTGGGCACGTCGCTAATCTGCAGGCGCTTCATGATCTGCGCCCGATGCGCCTCGACGGTCTTCACGCTCAGGCTAAGGCCCTCGGCGATGGTGCGGGTCGAGGCGCCGCGGGTGACCAGGCGGACGATCTCCAGTTGGCGCTCGGTCAGCTGATGATCGAGCTTGTTGCGTGCCACCGCCTGTTCGATCACCGGTTGCACCACGGCCGAACTCAGGTAGCGGTCGCCGCGGCACAACGCCGCCAGGGCCAGGGGCAACTCTTCCAGCGCGGCATCCTTGAGCAGGTAGCCGTCGGCGCCGAGTTTCAGGGAGTCCAGAACGATTTCGGCGGCGCTATGCATCGACAGCATCAGCACCTTGATCTGCGGCGCGTTGCGTTTGAGGGCCTGTAGGGCGTCGAGACCACCGAACTGCTTCATGGTCACATCCAGCAGCACGATGTCCGGGTCGAGCTCCAGGGCCAGTTCCACGGTTTCGCGGCCGTCTTCGGCTTCGCCGACCACCGTATAGCCATTGATATGCTCGACCATGGCGCGAACCCCGGCGCGGATCAGCGCATGGTCATCGGCTAGCAGCAGGCGTTGGATCATGGCCAGACTCCCGTGTCGAGGCGCAAGTTGATCACTGCGCCCGCGTCTGCGGAATGGGGTGAGCTTTGAGTATGGACCGCTAATGACGGGGCAGCACATCGCTTATGTGGCCGGGGCTGGACGCTTAGGAAATAACTGGGCAAGAAAATACCTAGCAAAAGAGTCGGGTATCGATTCGGTCTGGTAGGAACACGCTGAACCAAGAAAGTTCGCAGGCTAAGTAAAAACATCCGGCTGAGGTCGTAAAAAGCAGAGGCTTGGGCGCCCGTGCAAGGAACACACTCGTTCTAAAGAGCGCTCTAGGACAGGGCTCACAGGCAAGTTGGGGAGAGGCTATACCATTGGTCAGCCGGCTGCCAAGCCCTGTTGCTGGCTAACCGCCAGCTGGTGCGCGCAGGCATGCTCGGCGCTAGCTGATGGGGCGGTGCAATTTGCCCCAGTGGCTCGCCGGCCTAGTGGGCCATGGTCAGGTCGCTGCGCGCGTACTGGCTGATCAGACCGGCCATGTTTGCGAGCGACTCGGTGCGCTGGGCGGCGCCGAGTTGCAGGGCCTCCTTGGGCATGCCGAAGACCACGCAACTGGCCTCGTCCTGGGCGATGGTGCGCGCGCCGGCCTCGCGCATGCTCAGCAGGCCGCGGGCGCCGTCATCGCCCATGCCGGTCATGATGATGCCCAGGGCATTGTGCCCGGCGTGCCTGGCCACGGAACGGAAGAGCACATCCACCGAGGGCTTGTGGCGGTTGACCGGCGGGCCGTCGAGCACCTCGACGCAGTACTGGGCGCCGCTGCGCTTGAGCTGCATGTGCTTGCCGCCGGGGGCGAGCAGGGCCAGACCCGGGTGCAGGCGGTCGAGATGACGGGCTTCACGCACCTCGATCTGGCACAGGCCGTTGAGGCGCTGGGCGAAGGCGGCGGTGAATTTTTCCGGCATGTGCTGGACGATGACGATGCCCGGGGTATCGGCGGGCAGTTGCCGCAGCACCAGCTCCAGGGCCTGGGTGCCGCCGGTCGAGGTGCCCAGCGCCACTATGCGTTCGGTGGTGGTCAGGGGCGCCGCGGGGGCGGGCGCCGGGCCCTGGCCATTGAGTGCCGGCACCCTGCTCGCCGGCGCGCGCGGGCGGCAGCGGGCAGCCAGTTCGATCTGGCGGATCAGTTCGCCGGACAGCTGCTGCAGGCTGTCCTTGAGGCCGACGCGGGCCTTGGTGAAGACGCCGACCGCACCGGCGGCCATGGCCTCCAGGGAGATGGCCGCGCCGGCCTCGGTCAGGGTCGAGCAGATCAGCGTGGGTGTCGGCCGCTCGGCCATCAGCTTGCGCAGGAAGGTCAGGCCGTCCATGCGCGGCATTTCCACATCCAGCACCAGCACGTCTGGCCAGTCGCGGCGCATCTTCTCCAGGGCGAACAGCGGATCGGCGGCCTGGCCGATCACCTGGATACCCGGGTGCCCCTGCAGGCAGGCGCTGAGTACCTGGCGCACCAAGGCCGAATCGTCGCAGATGAACACCTTGATCACGCGCGTATCCTTATCTGGTTGGGGTCGTCCAGGCGCTGGCAGATGATCATGCCATCGCGAGCGTCGAGTGACAGTCGGCGGTAACCGCCGCCGAGTTGCTGCTGATCGATGCGCCAGCCCAATTGCTGAAACTGCTCGCGGGCGAAACGCACGTTGTTGCCGGCGACGTTGACCGCGCTGCCGCGCTCGGGACTGAGCTGGGTGCCGCCGCCGAACAGGCCCTTGTGGTATTCGCTGGGATGGGTACCGAAGCGGCGCATGTCATCCTGCAGTTGGGCGAATACCGCCTCGCCGTAGTGGGTGTCCTGGGTATCGAAGCGCTGGCCGCGCGGCAGCAGATAGTGGGTCAGCGCGGCCAGGCGCAGGCGTGGATGCCAGAGCGTCACCGCCACGCAGGAACCGAGCAGCGTCACCAGGTTGCCGTGGTACTGACCGAAGAAATAGTCGCCCGGCATCAGGAACTGCTGGCTGTTCATTGCAGGCAATAGACCGAGGGTGCGACGGCGCGCACCGGCAAGTCCAGGCCATGCAGACTTTCGGCATGGCCGATGAACAGCAGGCCGTCCGGGCGCAGGCGTTCGAGCAGGCGCGCGACTATGGCGCGCTTGTCTTCGGGGGAAAAATAGATCAGCACGTTG
>JBFHKK010000205.1:0-5367 GCA_041595475.1 Pseudomonas sp.
CAGATCCACGCTCGCCAGTTGCTCGGCCGACAGACCCTCGACTCGCACCAGCAGCAGGGCCAGCAGGCCGCGCAGCAGCCGCGCATCGCTGGCAGCGCGAAAGTGCCAATGGCCGGCGATGGATTCACCGATGAGCCAGACCTGGCTCTCGCAGCCATGCACCTGATTGGCCGCACAGCGCTCGCTTTCCTGCAGCGGCGCCAGGCGCTCGCCCCATTGCATCAGCAGGCGCGCGCGCTGCTCCCAGCCAGAGCACAGGGAAAAGGCCTGCTGCGCCTGCTCGGCAGCGGCCGGCAGCTTCATCGCAGCAGTTCCAGGGCGCGGTCCAGGGCGGCGAAGAAATGCTCCAGGTCAGCGCCGTCGTTGTACAGGCCGAGCGATACCCGTATGGCCCCGGTCAGGCCCAGGCGCTGCATCAGCGGCATGGCGCAGTGATGACCGGCGCGCACGGCGATGCCCTGCTCGGTCAGCAGTTGGGCGAGATCGGCGTTGTGCACGCCCTCGACCACGAAACTGGCCAGAGCCACCCGCGGCGCGCCGAGCAGCTGGATGCCGTCGCGCGCCTGCAGGCCGGCGAGCAAGTTGGCGTGCAGCGCCGCTTCGTGGCCGGCGACGGCCTGGCTGTCGAGCCCGGCCAGGTAGTCGAGCGCGGCCGCCAGTGCTATCACCCCGGCGATCGGCGGGGTGCCGGCCTCGAAGCCCAGGGGCGCGCCGCGAAACTCGGCGCTCTGGTAGTCGGCGACCTTGACCATCTCGCCGCCGTATTGCCAGTGCTGCAGGCGCGCCAGTGCCTCGGGTCGGCCGTAGAGCACGCCGACCCCGTCCGGGCCGTAGAGCTTGTGGCTGGAGAATACGTAGAAGTCGCAGCCCAGGGCCTGCACGTCGTGGCGCCCGTGCACGGCGCCCTGGGCGCCATCGACTACGCAGAGTGCGCCGCAGTCCCTGGCCAGGGCGATCAGCCGATCCAGCGGCTGCCAGCGCCCGAGCACGTTGGACAGCTGGCTGAGCGCCAGCAGACGGGTGCGTGGACCGATCAACGCAGCGGCCTGAGCGAGGTCGATCGAGCCTTGATCGTCCAGGGGCAACACCACCAGCTTGAGCCCGCGGCGCCGCGCCAGCTGCTGCCAGGGCAGCAGGTTGGCATGGTGCTCCAGGGCGCTGATGAGGATCTCGTCGCCGGCCTGAAACTCCTGTTCCAGTCCATAGGCCAGCAGGTTGAAGGCTTCGGTGGCGCCGCGGGTGAAGAGGATCTGCGCCGGGGCGGCGGCGTTCAGCCAGCCGGCCAACTGCGTCCGCGTGTGCTCGAAGGCGCGGGTGGCGCGTTCGCCCGGCAGGTGCTGGGCGCGGTGTACGTTGGCCGCGCCGCCGGCATAGTAGCCAAGCAGGGCATCGAGCACGGCCTGGGGCTTCTGCGCGGTGGCGGCGCTGTCCAGGTAGCACTGGCCCTCGGTCTGCAGGGCCAGGATGCCGGGGAAGTCGCCGCGCCAGGGGGAGTTCAGGGGCATGGTTTTCGACCTGCGGCACTGCAGGCGGGCCGCCTGCAGTGAGTCGCTGCGATCAATTGTGCGCGTGCAGCGCTTCGTTGAGTTCGATCGCCGACTTGTGGCTCTTGCACTCCACCGCGCCGGTCTGCGAGTTGCGGCGGAACAGCAGGTCGGGCTGGCCGGCCAGCTCGCGGGCCTTGAGCACCTTGACCAGCTGACCCTGGTCGTCGAGCAGCGCGACCTTGGTGCCGGCGGTGATGTAGAGGCCGGATTCCACGGTGTTGCGATCGCCCAGGGGGATGCCGATGCCGGCGTTGGCGCCGATCAGGCAGCCTTCGCCGACGCTGATGACGATGTTGCCGCCGCCGGACAGGGTGCCCATGGTCGAGCAGCCGCCGCCCAGGTCCGAGCCCTTGCCGACGAAGACCCCGGCCGAGACGCGGCCCTCGATCATGCCCGGGCCGGCGGTGCCGGCGTTGAAGTTGACGAAGCCCTCGTGCATCACGGTGGTGCCCTCACCGATGTAGGCGCCCAGACGCACCCGGGCGCTGTCGGCGATGCGCACGCCGGCCGGCACCACGTAGTCGGTCATCTTCGGGAACTTGTCCACCGAGAACACCTCCAGCAGCTTGCCCTTCAGGCGCGCTTCCAGCTGGCGCTCGGCCAACTCGGCGAGATCCACAGCGCCCTGGCTGGTCCAGGCCACGTTGGGCAGCAGCGGGAAGATGCCCGACAGGTTGAGGCCGTGGGGCTTGACCAGGCGGTGCGAGAGCAGGTGCAGCTTGAGGTAGGCCTCGGGGGTGCTGGCCGGCGCGGCGTCTTCGGCCAGCAGGGTGGCGACCAGCGGGTTGTGGCTCTCGGCCAGGCGGGTCAACAGCTTGGCCTGGACGGCATCGACGCCCTTCAGCGCCTCGGCCAGTTCGCCGGCCTGGGTGGTGGTCAGGGCAATGGCCTGGTTGCCGCCGCCGTAGCCGAGCTGTGCGGCGACCTTGGCGACCAGTTCGGCGGCCGGGTTGAGCAGCGGCTGGGCATAGAAGACTTCCAGCCAGTTGCCTTGACGATTCTGGGTGCCGACGCCGAAGGCCAGGCTGAACAGGGTAGTGCTCATGGGGTGGTTTCCTTGCAACGAATTCGATTGAGAAATTAGGTTAGTTCGGCGGCGTAGCGTTCGGGTTTGAAGCCGACCAGGCTGCGGTCGCCCAGATCCAGCACCGGGCGCTTGATCATCGAGGGCTGATCGAGCATCAGCGCGATGGCCTTGTCCTGGTCGAGGTCGGCCTTGTGCGCCTCGTCCAGCTTGCGGAAGGTGGTGCCGGCGCGGTTGAGCAGGGTTTCCCAGCCGTGCTCGGCGCACCACTTCTCCAGATGCAGGCGGTCGATGCCGACAGTCTTGTAGTCGTGAAACGCGTAGTCGACGCCGTGCTCATCAAGCCAGGCGCGGGCTTTCTTCATGGTGTCGCAGGCTTTGATGCCGTAGAGGGTCTTGCTCATGGTCACAGGCTCCTGACGAAATCACGGATACGTTCGGCCGCCTCTATGCACTCGTTCAGCGGCGCGACCAGGGCCATGCGCACGCGGCCGGCGCCGGGATTGACCCCGTCCACCTCGCGCGACAGGTAGGAGCCGGGCACCACTGTGACATGCTGGCGGGCGAACAGCTCGCGGCTGAAGCCTTGGTCGTCGATCGGGGTCTTGGCCCAGAGGTAGAAGCCGCCGTCGGGGCGCTGCACCTCGAGCACGCCCTCGAGAATCGCCAGCACCGCATCGAACTTCTCGCGGTACAGGACGCGATTGGCGCGCACATGCACCTCGTCGTTCCAGGCGGCGACGCTGGCCAGCTGGGTCTGCACCGGCATGGCGCAGCCATGGTAGGTACGGTAGAGCAAGAAGGCCTTGAGGATCTCGGCGTCGCCGGCGACGAAGCCCGAGCGCAGGCCCGGCAGGTTGGAGCGCTTGGACAGGCTGTGGAATACCACGCAGCGGGCGAAATCATCCCGGCCCAGCTCGGCGCAGGCGCTGAGCAGGCCGGGTGGCGGGTTCTGCTCGTCGAAGTACAGCTCGCTGTAGCACTCGTCGGCGGCGATGACGAAGTCGTGCTCATCGGCCAGGGCGATCAGCTGCTTCAGGGTCTCAAGCGGAATCAATGCGCCTGTGGGGTTGCCCGGCGAGCAGAGGAAGAGGATCTGGCAGCGTTGCCAGATCTCGGCCGGCACCGCAGCGAAGTCCGGGTTGAAGCCCTGTTGCTCCAGGCACGCCAGGTAATGCGCCTGGGCGCCGGCGAGCAGGGCCGCGCCTTCGTAGATCTGGTAGAAGGGGTTGGGGCTGACCACCAGGGCGTCGGCCTGAGGATTGACCAGGGCCTGGGTGAAGGCGAACAGCGCCTCGCGGGTGCCATTGACCGGCAGCACCTGGCGCGCCGGGTCGAGGGCGCCGGCGGCCAGGCCGAAGCGCCGCTCGCACCACTGGGCGATGGCCTCGCGCAGGGCCGGCAGGCCCAGGGTGGTCGGGTAGACCGCGAGCTGGTCGAGGTTGGCGCTCAGGGCCTCGGCGACAAAGGCCGGCGAGCGATGCTTGGGTTCGCCGATCGACAGGGCGATCGGAAGCTTGTCGGCGGGCGGCTGGGCGCCGGCCAGGAGGGCGCGAAGCTTCTCGAAGGGGTAGGGCTGCAACTGCTGCAAGGCTGGGTTCATGGCGATTTCCTGGTACTGCTAACGGGCGCTGGCCGGCTCGGCGCCGCTCAAAAACTGATTTGGGTCGGCTCGCCGGGCGGGCTGTTGGCCTCGCTCAGCTGGGCGATGATGGTGTCCTGCAGGCGCCGGCACAAGGCCGGATCCGACAGCGGCTGGTTGGCCGCGTCGGTGATGAAGAACACGTCCTCGACCCGCTCGCCGAGGGTGGCGATCTTGGCGTTCTGCACCGAGAGGTCGTAGTCGAGGAAGATCCGCCCCAGGCGCGCCAGCAGGCCGGGCCGGTCGGGGGCGGTCAGCTCGAGCACGCTCAGGTGGCGCTGGGCATCGTTGTAGAGGGTGACCTGAGGAGCGAAGGCGAAGTGCTTGAGCTGGCGCGGCACCCGGCGCTGGATGATGCTCGGGTATTCGTCGGGGTTCTTCAGGGCCTCGATCAGGCCCGCGCGGATCTGTTCGATGCGCGCCGGGTTGTCGCCGATCGAGCCGCCTTCGCCCTCCAGCACTATGTAGGTGTCGAGGGTGAACTGACTGGTGGAGGTGAGGATCCGCGCGTCATGGATATTCAGGTTGAGCTGGGCCATGGCCGCCACTGTCACCGCGAAGAAATCATGCTGATCCTGGGCATAGATGAAGATCTGGGTGCCGCCCTCGAATTCGCGGGCGGTGGTTTCCTTGATCAGCACCAGCGGGTTGCCGTCGTTGGGGTGGCGCAGGATGGCCGCGGTATGCCAGGCCACGTCCGCCGCGCTGTGGCGCAGGAAGTAATCGTCGCCCAGCTGTGACCAGAGCTGCTCGGCCTCGTCCGGATCGTTGCCGGCGGGCACCAGGATGTCCAGGGCGGCGCGCTGGGTCAGGCGGATCTGCTCCTCCCGCTCCAGGCGATTCTCCAGGCCACGGCGCAGGGCCTTCTTGGTCTCGGTATAGAGCTGGCGCAGCAGGCTGGCCCGCCAGGAGTTCCACAGGGTGGGGTTGGTGGCATTGATATCGGCCACGGTCAGCACGTAGAGGTAATCCAGGCGGGTCTGGTCGCCGACCAGCTGGGCGAAGTCGTGGATCACCTGGGGGTCCGACAGATCCTTGCGCTGGGCGGTGGTGGACATCGCCAGGTGCTGCTGGACCAGCCAGACGATCAGGCGGCTGTCCCAGGCGGGCAGCTGGTGGCGCTTGCAGAAGGCCTCGGCATCCTGGGCGCCGAG
>JBFHKK010000206.1:0-5365 GCA_041595475.1 Pseudomonas sp.
AAGGACACGCGCATCTCCGGCTATATGTTCGAGTCGGCCCTGGAGGCCGGCTTGCTGGCCGCCGGTGCCGATGTGATGTTGCTCGGTCCCATGCCGACGCCGGCCATCGCCTACTTGACGCGGACCTTCCATGCCGAAGCGGGCATCGTCATCAGCGCCTCGCACAATCCGCACCATGACAATGGCATCAAGTTCTTCTCCGGTCAGGGCACCAAGCTGCCGGACGAAATCGAGCTGATGATCGAGGAGTTGCTGGATGCGCCCATGACGGTGGTCGAGTCGGGTCAGTTGGGCAAGGTCACCCGGATCAACGATGCCGCCGGCCGTTACATCGAGTTCTGCAAGAGCAGCGTGCCGACCAGCACCAGTTTCGCCGGCCTGAAGCTCGTCATCGATTGCGCCCATGGCGCGGCCTACAAGGTTGCGCCCAGCGTGTTTCGCGAACTCGGTGCCGAGGTGGTGGTGCTGGCCGCGCAGCCCAACGGCTTGAATATCAACCATGAGTGCGGTTCGACTCATATTGATTCGCTGCAGGCCGAGGTTGTCGCCCATCAGGCCGATCTGGGTATCGCCTTCGACGGCGATGCCGATCGCGTGCTGATGGTCGATCACACCGGAACCCTGGTCGACGGTGACGAGTTGCTGTTCATCATCGCCCGCGATCTGCAGGAGCGCGGCAAGCTGCAGGGCGGGGTGGTCGGCACCCTGATGAGCAACCTCGGCCTCGAACTGGCGCTGGCCGAGTTGGCCATTCCCTTCGTTCGGGCCAAGGTAGGTGACCGCTATGTCATCACCGAGTTGCTGTCGCGCAGCTGGCAGCTTGGAGGCGAAAACTCCGGGCATCTGGTCTGTTTCCAGCACACCACCACGGGCGATGCGGTGATTGCCGCGCTACAGGTGCTGTTGGCCCTGAAACGCCGCCAGCAGAGCCTGGCCGAGGCCCGTCAGGGCATGCTCAAGTGCCCGCAAGTGTTGATCAATGTGCGCTTTGCCGGCGCCGTCGATCCGCTTTCCCATCCGGCGGTGCAGGATGCCAGCGCCCGCGTGACCGAGCGCATGGCCGGGCGCGGGCGCGTGCTGCTGCGCAAGTCCGGCACCGAGCCCTTGGTGCGGGTCATGGTCGAGGGTGATGACGAGGCGCTGGTGCGCGGTTACGCCGAAGAACTAGCCAAAGTCGTGGCCGAGGTCTGCATCTGATTCGGCTTGCCAGTCACAGGGTCCTTGGGTAACATCTGCGCCCTCTTTGCGCGACGAGGTACAGCATGCGCCGCCCCTTGGTAGCCGGTAACTGGAAGATGCACGGTACCCGCGCCAGCGTCGCTGAGCTGATCGAAGGTTTGCGCAGGCAGGACTTGCCGGTTGCCGTCGATATCGCGGTGTTCCCCTCGATGCTGCATATTGCCGAGGTGGTTCACGGCCTGGCAGGCAGTCCCGTACAGGTCGGCGCGCAGGATTGCGCCATCGAGCCTGGGCAGGGCGCCTTGACCGGCGAAGTGGCTGCCGATCAGTTGCGCGACGCGGGTTGCACACTGGTCTTGGTCGGCCACTCTGAGCGGCGCTTGCGCCTGGCGGAGCCCGATGCGGTGGTCGTGCAGAAGTTTGCAGCGGCGCAGTCGGCGGGAATGATGCCCGTGCTCTGTGTCGGCGAGACGCGCGAACAGCGCGAGCGTGGTGAGACCCTGCAGGTGGTGGCCTCTCAATTGGCGGCCGTGATCGATGCGCTGGGTGGTGATGTGTTCAGGCGGGCTGTGGTGGCCTACGAGCCGGTCTGGGCGATAGGTACTGGCTTGACCGCGTCACCCGACCAGGTTCAGCAGGTGCATGCGGCCATTCGGGCGCAGCTGGCAGCGGTCAGTGCCGAGCTGGGCGAGGGTGTAAGAATTCTATACGGTGGCAGCGTCAAGGCCGCCGGTGCAGCCGAGTTGTTCGGTATGCCGGATGTCGATGGAGGGCTCGTCGGTGGAGCCTCTCTGAATGCGGATGAGTTCGGCGTGATCTGTCGCGCCGCAGGAAGCTGAGATTATGCTGGAAACAGTTGTAGTGGTTCTTCATCTGCTGGGTGCGCTGGGTGTCATAGTGCTGGTGCTGCTGCAGCAGGGCAAGGGTGCCGACACTGGTGCATCCTTCGGTTCGGGGGCTTCGGCCACCGTATTTGGTAGTCAAGGAACTGCTACCTTTTTGAGTCGAGTTACTGCTATACTCGCCACCGGTTTTTTCTTGACCAGCTTGGGCTTAGCATTCTTTGCTAATGAAAAGGCTGATGAGCTGAGTACAGTGGGTTTGCCGTCTCCAGCGCTGCTGGAGGTCGAGCAAGAGAAGCCGGCGGCAGAGGATGTCCCGGTGCTCGAAGAGCAGCAATCGCCCGTCGATGCGGATGATGTGCCTCAGGCTCCAGGGCAGTAACAGGTTCTACGCAACACACGATTTTGCCGAGGTGGTGGAATTGGTAGACACGCTACCTTGAGGTGGTAGTGGCCATAGGCTGTAGGGGTTCGAGTCCCCTCCTCGGTACCAATTGACAACAGGGCCCGCTACATGCGGGCCTTGTTGTTGCTGAAGCCTCGGTTGACCGCTTTTGCGGTTCGGCCGTATACTTCGGCCCCAGCTTTGACGCGGGGTGGAGCAGTCTGGTAGCTCGTCGGGCTCATAACCCGAAGGTCGTTGGTTCAAATCCAGCCCCCGCAACCAGTAGCAGCGGAGCCCCTTTTCAGGGGCTTTTTGCTAGCTGGACGACAGCTTTGTCGCCGTTTTCGGCGGCGTGACGGGATGGGCGTTTCGCCCATTTTTTATTTGCACAGCATGCGCGAGGGCTTCAGGTGTCGAGCAAGCTAGAACAGTTGCAGGCCTTGCTGGCCCCGGTGGTCGAGGCCCTTGGCTACCAGTGTTGGGGCATCGAGTTTCTGTCGCAGGGGCGGCATTCGCTGCTGCGCGTTTATATCGATCATGCCGACGGCATCCTGATCGACGATTGCGAGAAAGTCAGTCGGCAGCTCAGCGGGGTGCTGGATGTCGAGGATCCGATCAGCGCCGAATACACCCTCGAGGTGTCTTCTCCCGGCATGGACAGGCCGCTGTTCACCCTGGAACAGTTCGCCCGCTATGTCGGCGAGCAAGTGAAGATCAAGCTGCGTGCGCCCTTCGAAGGGCGCCGCAACTTTCAGGGCCTGCTGCGCGGCGTGGAGGATCAGGATGTGGTGGTGCAAGTGGACAACCACGAATTCCTGCTGCCGATCGATGCGATCGACAAGGCCCATGTTATTCCCCGGTTTGATTGAGGCACGGATCCCGCAGGGCGCGCGGATTGCGTGGATCCAAATGGATTGCGAAAGGCGAGGCGTACGATGAGCAAAGAAGTACTGCTGGTGGTTGAGTCGGTGTCCAATGAAAAGGGCGTGCCGGCCGGTGTGATTTTCGAGGCGCTGGAACTGGCGCTGGCCACGGCGACCAAGAAGCGATTTGAAGACGAGGTCGAGTTGCGCGTGGCGATCAATCGTCAGACGGGCAGCTATGAGACCTTCCGCCGCTGGACGGTGGTCGAGGAGGCCGATTTCGAGGATCCGGCCCATCAGTTGACGCTGGATATGGCCCAGTCGCGCAAGCCCGATGCCATCATTGGTGATGTTATCGAAGAGAAGATCGATTCCATCGAATTCGGTCGCATCGCCGCGCAAACCGCCAAACAGGTGATAGTGCAGAAGGTGCGCGAAGCCGAGCGGGCGCAGGTGGTGGATGCCTACCGCGAGCGCGTTGGCGAGATCATCTCCGGCACGGTCAAGAAGGTCACCCGCGATAACGTCATCGTCGATCTGGGCAACAACGCCGAGGCGCTGCTGGCACGCGAGGACATCATCCCCCGCGAGACCTTCCGCGTCGGCGTGCGCCTGCGCGCGCTGCTCAAGGAAATCCGCACCGAGAACCGCGGTCCGCAACTGATCCTGTCGCGCACCGCCCCCGAGATGCTGATCGAGTTGTTCCGCATCGAAGTGCCGGAAATCGCCGAGGAGCTGATCGAAGTCATGGGCGCCTCCCGCGACCCCGGCTCGCGGGCCAAGATCGCGGTGCGCTCCAAGGACAAACGCATCGACCCGCAAGGTGCCTGTATCGGCATGCGCGGATCGCGCGTGCAGGCGGTCTCCGGTGAGTTGGGCGGCGAGCGCGTCGACATCGTGCTGTGGGACGAGAATCCGGCGCAGTTCGTGATCAACGCCATGTCGCCGGCCGAAGTCGCGGCGATCATCGTCGACGAGGACGCCCATGCCATGGACATCGCGGTGGCCGAGGACAACCTGGCCCAGGCCATCGGTCGTGGCGGCCAGAACGTGCGCCTGGCCAGTCAGTTGACCGGCTGGACGCTGAACGTGATGACCGAGGCGGACATCCAGGCCAAGCAGTTGGCCGAAACCGGCGACATCCTCCAGCGCTTCATCGACGAGCTGGATGTCGACGAAGAGCTGGCCCAGGTGTTGGTGGAGGAAGGCTTCACCAGCCTGGAAGAGATCGCCTACGTGCCGATGGAAGAGATGCTCAGCATCGATGGCTTCGATGAGGAGATCGTCGGCGAGCTGCGGGCGCGGGCGAAAGACCGCCTGCTGACCAAGGCCATCGCCAACGAGGAAAAGTTGGCGGATGCGCATCCGGCCGAAGACCTGCTTGCCCTCGAGGGCATGGACAAGGGCCTGGCGCAAGAACTGGCAGTGCGGGGAGTAGTTACCCGCGAAGACCTGGCCGAGCAGTCGATTGACGACCTGCTCGACATCGACGGCATCGACCAAGAGCGTGCCGGCAAGCTGATCATGGCCGCCCGAGCCCATTGGTTCGAGTAAGCTTTACGGCCTGAGGAGAGAAGTGCATGTCGCAAGTCACGGTGCAAGAACTGGCCCAAGTGGTCGACACACCGGTAGAGCGCCTGCTGCAGCAGATGCGTGAGGCGGGTTTGCCGCACAGCAGTGCCGAGCAAGTTGTCACCGATAACGAGAAGCAAGCCCTGCTTGCCCATCTCAAGAGCAGTCACGGCGATAAGATCGAAGAGCCGCGCAAGATCACCTTGCAGCGCAAGACCACCAGCACCCTGCGGGTGGCCGGCAGCAAGACGATCAGTGTCGAAGTACGCAAGAAGAAGACCTTCGTCAAACGCAGCGCCGAAGAGATCGAAGCCGAGAAGCAGCGCGAGCTGGCCGAGCAGCGCGCCGCTGCCGAGGCGGCGCGGCTGAAGGCCGAGGAAGAGAACAAGCGTCGCGCCGAAGAAGAGGCCAAGCGTCAGGCAGCCGCGCCTCAAGCTGCGGACAAGCCGGTCGAGCCGGTCGCGGCCACCGTGGTCGAGTTGCCGGTGGTCGAACCTGTGGTCGATGACCGGCACAAGAAGGAA
>JBFHKK010000207.1:0-5358 GCA_041595475.1 Pseudomonas sp.
CAGCTTGAGCACGGCATCGCCGACCGGGTGGCCGAGCGAATCGTTGATGTGTTTGAAATGGTCCAGATCGAGGAACAGCAGGGCGCCGCGCAGGTCATGGCGCTTGAGCAGGGCGATCTGCTGGGTCAGACGGTCCATGAGCAGGGCGCGGTTGGGCAGGTTGGTCAGCGGGTCGTGGTAGGCCAGGTGCTGGATCTGCGCCTGGGCCTCTTTCAGCTGACCGATGTCGCGGGCGGTCAGCAGCAGGCAGTCGGTGCCGTCGAGCTGGATCTGCTCGACCGAGACCTCGGCCGTGATGATCCGCCCGTCGCGGTGCCGGCCGAGCATTTCCAGGTGGCTCACGCGGCCGTCGCGGCTGAGTATGTCCAGCATGCTCTGGCGCTGCTGCGGGTCGGCCCAGATGTTCAATTCCAGGGCGCTGCGGCCAATGACCTCTTCGGGCCGGTAGCCGGTCAGGCGGAAGAAGCCCTCGTTGACCTCCAGGTAGCGGGCGCTGACGCGCTCGGTGATGGTGATGGCATCGGGGCTGGAATGGAACGCCTTGGCGAACTTCTCCTGACTGGCCTTGAGCGCCGCTTCGGCGCGAATTTGCTGGCTGATGTCGCGGAAGGTGCTGGTGATGCACAGCTGGCGCTCGACGCGTATGAAGCGGCTGGAGATCACGCAGCTCAGCTCCTCGCCGGCGCGAGTGCGCAGTTGCGCGACCTCGCCGTCCAGGCCCTGTTCGCGGGTGAGCTTTTCGAACAGCTGGCGGCGTTGCTCGAGGCTGACCCAGAAGCCGATCTGCCCGGCATCCTGGCCGACGATGTCTTCGGCCGGCCAGCCGAACACCCGGCTGAAACTCGGATTGACCTCGATGAAGACGCCGTCGCGAATGCGCGAGACGCTGATGGGGTCGGGGCTGGCCTGGAAGAGGGTGGCGAACTTCTCCTCGGAGGCGGCCAGGCGCTGCTCGCGGTGGACCCGCTCGCTGATGTCCATCAGCACCCCGGCCATGCGCTGCGGCCGGCCCTCGGCATCGCGGTAGAGTTGTGCGGTGCTTTCCAGGTGGTGCACCTGGCCGTTGGCGAAGCGCACCCGGTAGGTCACCTGGTATTGACTGCTGTGGTCGTCGAGCAGCTGGCTGTAGGCCAGCTGCATGGCGCGCTGGTCCTCCTCCAGCACGCGCTCGAAGAATTGCTGGAAGGCGCCCTGGTAGGGGCGGGCCTCCAGGCCGTGCAGGGCGGCGGCACGCGCCGAGCCGTAGAGGCGGTTGTCGCGGATGTGCCAGTCCCAGGTGCCGAGGTCGGCGGACTCCAGGGCCAGGTTGAGCCGTTCCTGGCTGTCTTGCAGGGCTCGTTCCTGGATCCGTTGCTGGGTGATGTCGCGCAGGGTCAGGAGCAGGCAGGTGCTGCCGTCCAGCTCGACTTCCCCGCCATAGACCAGGTTGTGGCTGACGCGGCCGTCGCGGCTTTTCAGGCAAAACTCGGTCGCCGGCAGGCTGGCATCGCCCTGCAGGGCCGCGAGCAGGCGCTGGCGGTCCTCGGGGCGCTGCCACAGGCCCAGCGACTGCGAGGTCTTGCCGACCACCTCGGCCTGGGACCAGCCGAACTGGCGCTCGAAGCTGGCGTTGACCTCGATCAGGCGATCGCTGTGCTTCTCCAGGATCACCATGGTGTCCGGGGTGTAGTGAAAGGCCTTGGCGAACTTGTCCTCGCTGGCGCGCAAGGCCAGCTCGGCGCGCTTGCGCTCGCTGGTGTCGACGAGGGTGAAGAGCAGATGGGCCTGGCCGTCCAGTTCCAGGTACTGGCTGCTGAGCAGGCCGTCGAGGATATGGCCGTCGCGCGCGCGCCACTGGACCTCCTGGACGATGGGTTCGCCGTTGCCCGCCGCATGGGCGCGCAGCCGGTCGCGCTGCTCGGGGTGCACCCAGAGGCCCAACTCCAGCGGCGTGCGCCCGACCGCCTCGGCAGCTGGCCAGCCCAGCACGCGTTCGAAGTGCTGGTTGACCTCGGTGATCACGCTGTCATCGAAGCGCTTGAGCAGGGCGATGTCCGGGCTCAGATGAAACAGGTTGGCAAAGCGCTGCTCGGAGTCGCTCAGTGCCTGGGCCCGTTCCTCCTGGGCGGTGATGTCGCGAATCACGCCGAACATGCGCTGGCGCCCGTCGCTATCGGTCTGCAGGCTGCCGCTGAACTCCAGCCAGTGCAGGCTGCCGTCCGGCCAGTGGATGCGATGGCGCAGCGGCCGCCCGCCGGGTGCGCCGCTGACGATGGACTGGAACATCTCCAGCACTTCGCGGCGATCCTGCTCGGGGATCATCTCGATATAGTCGACCCGCTGGCTGAGCGGACGCTTCGGATCCAGACCGAAGAGCGCCTGGGCGCCGCGTGACCAACTGACATGGCCAGTTTCCAGGTCCCAGTACCAGGCGCCGAGCTTGGCGCCGTTGAGCGCCGCCAGCAGACGCTGGGCATCGGTCCAGTTGCTTTCGACTTCACTGGGGTCGAGGGCTGGAATATGCGGCAGCGGCGGGCGCTGATCAGGCGACTTGGCCATGCTGGGGCCCATATAGCGAGAACAGACCTCTGTCGGTCCGCAGGTGACGGCTGTGCAGAAGCATCACGGAGCCATTCTTGTGATTATGGCCCTCACGTTAGCCTCTAGGCGGGCGCCTGTGCAAGGTTGCCGCGCTCTGCATCGAGCAGGGCCATAAAGGCCCGCGCCGGATTCGACAGGGTGCGTTCGGTATGCAGGATATAGCCCAGTTGCCGCGACAATTGAATGTCCGGCAGCGGCAGGCGGCTGACCTGCTCGTCGAGCATGGTGCGCGGCAGCACGCTCCAGGCCAGGCCGATGGAGACCATCATCTTGATGGTCTCCAGGTAGTTGGTGCTCATGGCGATATTGGGTCGCAAGCCCTGGTCCTCGAACAACCGCTGGACGATGTGGTGGGTGAAGGTGTTGCCGCCGGGAAACACCGCCGGATGCCGCGCCACGTCGGCCAGGCTGACGGCGCCATTGCGCGCCAATGGGTGTTCCGGGGCTGCGACGAAGTCCAGCGGGTCGTCCCACACCGGCACCGCCTCGATCGGCGCCTGGGTCTGCGGCGCCAGGGTGATCACCGCCAGTTCGGCGCGGCCATGCAGCACCTCATCGTAGGCCACTTCCGAGTCGAGAAACTGGATGTCCAGGGCCACCTGCGGGTAGCGCCGGGTGAAGGCGCGCAGCAGCGGCGGCAGGCGGTGCAGGCCGATATGGTGGCTGGTGGCGAGCGTCAGGCGGCCGGATATTTCGCCGTTGAGGTTGCTCAACGCGCGGCGCGTGTCATCCAGCCCATTGAGGATCTGGTAGGCACGCGGCAGCAAGGCGCGGCCGGCCTCGGTCAGGCTCACTTCGCGGCCCAGGCGGTCGAACAGGCGCACCTGCAGCTGCTGCTCCAGGTTGGCGATGCGCTTGCTCACCGCCGGCTGGGTCAGGTGCAGGCGTTCGGCCGCATCGGAGAAACTGCCGGCCTCGGCAACGGCGATAAAGGCATTGAGTGCGGCCAGGTCCATTTTGCATTCCTAATGGTTATCCAATGGATGAAAAATATGAATTTGAGTAATTCAAGGCAAGTCCTTAGCATCCATTGCATCGGCTTACGGGCGTTTCGCCCTGCCAAAGAAACACGCTGATGAGGGATTCGCTGATGGCCGGCAAAACGCTCTACGACAAGCTCTGGGATATGCACGAGGTGAAGCGCCGCGACGACGGTTCGTCGCTGATCTACATCGACCGCCATATCCTCCACGAAGTGACTTCGCCGCAGGCCTTCGAAGGCCTGCGCCTGGCCGGCCGCAAGCCCTGGCGCATCGATGCCAACATCGCCACTCCGGACCACAACGTGCCGACCACCCGCGCCGAGCGCCAGGGCGGCCTGGAGTCCATCGTCGACGAGGTCTCGCGCATCCAGGTGCAGACCCTGGACGAGAACTGCGACGCCTTCGGCATCCTCGAGTTCAAGATGAACGACAGCCGCCAGGGCATCGTCCACGTGGTTGGCCCCGAGCAGGGCGCCACCCTGCCGGGCATGACCGTGGTCTGCGGCGACTCGCACACCTCCACCCACGGCGCCTTCGGCGCCCTGGCCCACGGCATCGGCACCTCCGAGGTCGAGCACGTACTGGCGACCCAGTGCCTGGTGGCCAAGAAGATGAAAAACATGCGGGTAGCGGTCGAGGGCCAGTTGCCCTTCGGCGTCACCGCCAAGGACATCGTCCTCGCGGTGATCGGCAAGATCGGCACCGCCGGCGGCAACGGTCACGCCCTGGAGTTCGCCGGCAGCGCCATCCGCGAGCTGTCCGTGGAAGGGCGCATGACCCTCTGCAACATGGCCATCGAGGCCGGTGCCCGGGTCGGCCTGGTGGCGGTGGACGAGAAGACCATCGCCTATGTCGAAGGGCGTCCCTTCGCGCCCAAGGGCGCCGACTGGGACAAGGCCGTGGCGCAGTGGCAGACCCTGGTGTCCGATGCCGACGCGCATTTCGATACGGTGGTCGAGTTGCGCGCCGAAGACATCAAGCCGCAGGTGTCCTGGGGCACTTCGCCGGAGATGGTCCTGGCGGTCGACCAGAAGGTGCCGGACCCGGCCGCCGAGGCCGACCCGGTCAAGCGCGACTCCATCGTCCGTGCCCTCAAGTACATGGGCCTGGCCGCCAACCAGCCGATCACCCAGATCAAGCTGGATCGGGTCTTCATCGGCTCCTGCACCAACTCGCGGATCGAGGACCTGCGCGCCGCAGCCGAAGTGGCCAAGGGGCGCAAGGTCGCCGCGACCATCAAGCAGGCGCTGGTGGTGCCGGGCTCCGGTCTGGTCAAGGCCCAGGCCGAGGCCGAGGGGCTGGACAAGATCTTTATCGAGGCCGGCTTCGAGTGGCGCGAGCCGGGCTGCTCCATGTGCCTGGCGATGAACCCGGACAAGCTGGGCAGCGGTGAGCATTGCGCCTCCACCTCCAACCGCAACTTCGAGGGCCGCCAGGGCGCCGGTGGTCGTACCCATCTGGTCAGCCCAGCCATGGCCGCGGCCGCGGCGGTGACCGGCCACTTTATCGACGTGCGCGAATTGCTGCAGGCCTGAGGAGAGCGAACATGAAAGCCTTCACCCAACATACTGGCCTGGTCGCGCCGCTGGATCGCGCCAACGTCGACACCGACCAGATCATTCCCAAGCAGTTCCTCAAGTCGATCAAGCGCACAGGCTTCGGCCCCAACCTGTTCGACGAGTGGCGCTACCTGGATGTCGGCCAGCCGAATCAGGACTGCTCCACGCGCCCGCTGAACAACGACTTCGTGCTGAACTTCCCGCGCTACCAGGGCGCCAGCGTGCTGCTGGCGCGG
>JBFHKK010000208.1:0-5348 GCA_041595475.1 Pseudomonas sp.
CCAATCAGCCGCCGAACGAGGAGCTGCCGCGCACCCTGGCGCGCCTGGCTCTGGCCGTGGATTGTCCGCTGGCGCTGGCCGGTGATGCCGCCGATCTGGCCGAGGACAGCCTGCAGGGCAGCCCCATCGCCAGTCTCGGCAGTGCCGGCCGGCTGATGCAGCGGCGTCTGCAGCAGTTCCTGGCCGGACACCTGGATACCTAAACCGCTCTTCGTCGCTCGCCTTTCTTATCCCTTAGAGGTCGGGCGCGTTCGGCCGTGGCCCGCATGCGTCTGTGCGCCGCTACGGCGCTGGTCACAATTAGTTGTACAGCTTGTACAGAAAAGCGCTTGCAAAGCCGTGCTCGTAGATGTACAAAAATTATGCATTCATATTTTCATGTATAGCTTTTTACGACGGCTTCAGCTTGAGGATTGAGCGAGATGACCCCCTACCGCGCCCCCCTTCGTGACATGCGCTTCGTCTTCGACGAGGTGCTCGACGCTTATGCCACCCTGCAGTCGCTGCCATCGCAGCGCGAGTTCGGCAACGATCTCGGTGGCGCCATTCTGGAAGAGGCCGCCAAGCTGGCGGAGAACGTGCTGGCGCCGGTCAACGGGTCGGGCGACAAGGCCGGCTGCCAGTACGACCCGGCCAGCAAGACGGTGACGACGCCGCCGGGATTCCGCGAAGCCTATCGGCAATTCGCCGAGGGCGGCTGGACCGCACTGGCCTGCCCCCCTGAATTCGGTGGCCAGGGGCTGCCCCATGTCCTCAACATGATGGTCGAGGAGATGGTCTGCTCGGCCAATCTGTCCCTGGGCATGTACCCCGGCCTGACCCATGGCGCGATCAACGCCCTGACGGCTCACGGCACCCGCGAGCAGCAGGAGGGCTACCTGCCCAAGCTGATCAGCGGCGAGTGGACCGGCACCATGTGTCTGACCGAGCCGCAGTGCGGGACCGATCTGGGGCTGATCCGCACCCGCGCCGTGCCCCAGGCAGACGGCAGCTACGCCATCAGCGGGACCAAGATCTGGATCACCGGCGGCGAACAGGATCTGGTCGACAACATCGTCCACCTGGTGCTGGCCAAGCTGCCCGATGCCCCGGACAGCGTGAAGGGCATCTCCCTGTTTCTGGTGCCCAAGTTCCTCGCGGACGGCAGCCGCAATACGGCCTTCTGCGGCGGCCTGGAGCACAAGATGGGGATCAAGGGTTCGGCCACCTGCGTGATGAATTTCGAAGGGGCCAAGGGCTGGATGATCGGCGAGGCCAACAAGGGCCTCAAGTGCATGTTCACCATGATGAACTCGGCGCGCCTGATGGTCGGCATCCAGGGTCTGGGGATCGCCGAGAGCGCCTATCAGGTCAGCCTGGGCTTCGCCAAGGATCGCCTGCAGAGCCGCTCGCTGGCCGGCCCCCAGGCGGCGGAGAAGCCGGCCGACCCCATCATCGTGCATCCCGATGTGCGCCGCATGCTGCTGCGCCAGAAGGTGTTGATCGAGGGCTGCCGCGCCCTGGCCTACTTCACCGGTCTGCACCTGGACGTGGCCCACGAGCACGAGGACGCCGAGGTACGGCAGAAGTCCGATGATCTGGTGCAGCTGCTCACCCCCGTGGTCAAGGCCTTCCTCACCGACGAAGGCTTCAGCTGCGCCAACGAGGCGCTGCAGGTGCTTGGCGGTTCGGGTTTCACCGAGGATTGGGGCATCGAGCAGCTGGTACGCGACTGTCGCATCACCCGCATCTACGAGGGCACCAACGGCATCCAGGCCCTGGATCTGGTCGGGCGCAAGCTGGCTTTGGGCGGCGGCCGGGCGGTGCGCGCCTTCTTCGCTCTGGTCGAGGGCTGGCTCAAGGCCAATCCCGAGGCGGCCCACGTCGAGCAGGTGGCCCAGGCCCTCAAGCGCCTGCAGCAGGCCACCATGTGGGTGGCCATCGAAGGCATGAAGGATGCGGAGCAGGCCGGCGCCGCTTCTACCCCCTACCTGCGTCTGTTTGCCCTGACCGCCCTGGCCTGGTTCTGGGCGCAGATGGCCCAGGTGGCGCAGACCAAGCTGGCGGCCGGCAGCGCGGAGACGCTGTTCTACGGCGCCAAACTCAAGTCCGCCGACTTCTACATGGCCCGGGTGCTGCCGGAGACCCAAGGCCTGCTGGCCGAGGTGCAGTCCGGCAAGGCCACCCTGATGGCCTTCAGCGAGGAAGAATTCGCCGCCTGACGCCCACTAGTCGACTGCGCAACCCGATAGCCACGCACTTCACCTTTTGGCTGTCGGGTTTTTTTATGCTCGCGGGCAACGCTGCCCACTGCTGGGCCTCGCGGTCCCGGTCAGGCCTGGTGCGCCTCGGGGAAGAGGGCGCGGTGACGCCTGTAGATGAATTGCAGCAGCCGCTCGCCGCTGGGCGTGTCCAGCGTGGCGAGGCGATAGGCGCGCAGGCCCTGGGTAGCGGCGCGGACCCGCGTGCCTTCGATGGCGATCGGCTTCTGACCGGGCAGGGGCAGGATCAGGCGCATCTGCGCCGGCGCTTTCGAGCGGCCGCGGGCCTCCACCAGCATGCCGTCCATCGACAGCTCGTGAACCCAGAGCCCGCTGCGCCGGCCGTTGCGCTGCAGCAGTTCCACCGCTGGCGTCAAAGGCACGCGCCAGGCACGACTGGACGGGCCTTCCTCGAAGATCTGCGGGGTGCCCAGCTGCAGATGCTGGGCGTCTTCGCTGAGGTTGGCGGTAAAGGTCAGGCGCTGCTTGGCAAAGTGGGCGTCTATGGTCAGCTGCTCGTCGGCCGCGCAGCGCGACAGCAGGGCCTTGAGCGCGCCGTTGGCGTCCAGTTGCAGGGCCGGTTCGGGGCGCGGCGAGGACTCTTCCACTGCGTGGATGAAGTCCAGTTCGTCCTGGGTCAGCAGCGGACGGTCTGCCATGGTCGGGCACCTGGTCGGGGGCTATAGCCCTTAAGACCCTGAAAACCGCAGTTGGTTGACTGCGTGCTTACCCCTTGAGCTGAGCCAACTGTTCGCGCACGGCGGCCAGTTCGGCTTCCAGTTGCTCGACCCGCTGCTGCGCCTGGACCTGCTCGGTGACGTCCTTCTGGATGCCGATGTAGTAGGTGAGCTGGTCGGCCTCGTTGAACACCGGGGTGATCGACAGCTCGTTCCAGAACAGGCTGCCGTCCTTGCGGTAGTTGCGGATGATCTGCCGGCAGGGCCGGTGCGCCTTGACCGCCTCGCGGATGGCCGCCAGGCCCGGCTGGTCGCGATCCTCGGCCTGGAGGAAGCGGCAATCCTGATAGAGGATGTCTTCGCTGGGGTAGCCGGTGAGTTTCTCGAAGGCCGGATTGGCATAGATGAGGATGTTGTCATCGCCTTCCTGTTCGGCCACCACGATGCCGTCATTGGAGGCGTCGATCACCAGTTGCAGCAATTTGGCGTTGATCATGAGGCGATTTCCCGGTCTGTGTCGCTGCATTCTAAAACATCCGGGCAGACTGTCTACTTGCGGCATAATGCCGGCCTTTTTCGTTGGGAGCTCAGTCGCACCATGAACATCGCCATCCTCTCCGGCTCGGTATACGGCACCGCCGAGGAAGTCGCCCGACACGCCGAGCGCCTGCTCAAACAGGCCGGTTTCAATGCCTGGCACGATCCACGCGCCAGCCTCGAGCAGTTGCGCGCCTTCGCCCCCGAGGCCTTGCTCACGGTGACCTCGACCACCGGCATGGGCGAGCTGCCGGACAACCTGCAGCCGCTGTATTACGCCATCCGTGACCAGTTGCCGGCCTGGAGCGGCCTGCCCGCCGGGGTGATCGCCCTGGGCGATGCCAGCTATGGCGACACCTTCTGCGCCGGTGGCGAACTGGTGCGCGAGCTCTATGCCGAACTGGGGCTGCGCGAGGTGCTGCCCATGCTGCGCCTGGATGCCAGCGAGACCGTCACCCCGGAAAGCGACGCCGAGCCCTGGCTGGCCGATTTCATGGCGGCGCTGCGCGGCTGAGCTGACCCGCTGGGCCACTGCGCTGGCTGGCAAGGTTAGTCACGCCCGGCCGCCACCTCGCTAGACTGCTGCTTTCTACTGCCGAAGCTGCGAGGTGATCGCCATGACTGCTGCACCAACCCTGCCGCAACTGAATCTCAAGGGGCAGGTGTCCGCCGCCGAGTGGCAGGCGCGGGTCGACCTGGCCGCCTGCTACCGGCTGATCGCCCTGTACGGCTGGGATGACCTGATCTTCACCCATATCTCGGCCAGGCTGCCGGACAGCGACGAGTTCCTGATCAACCCCTACGGCCTGATGTTCCACGAGATCACCGCCTCCAGCCTGGTGAAGATCGACCTGGCCGGCAACAAGCTGATGGACAGCCCCTTCGACATCAACCCGGCCGGCTACACCATCCACAGCGCGGTGCACGAAGTGCGTCACGACGTCGCCTGCGTACTGCATATCCACACCGCCGCCGGCATCGCCGTATCGGCGCAGAAGCAGGGCCTGCTGCCGCTGTCGCAGCAGTCGCTGTTCGTGCTCTCGAGCCTGGCCTACCACGGCTACGAGGGCGTGGCCCTGAACCACGACGAGAAGGCCCGGCTGCAGGCCGACCTGGGCGACAAGCACTTTATGATCCTGCCCAACCATGGCCTGCTCACCGCCGCCGCCAGCATCGCCGATGCCTTCCTGATGATGTTTACCCTGCAGCGCGCCTGCGAGATCCAGGTGATGGCCCAGAGCGGCGGCGCCGAGCTGATCCACATTCCTCAGCAGATTCTCGACGGCGCCCAGGCGATGCTCGCCGGGGTGATGAAGTCGTCGCAGGGCATGGGCGGCGCGCTGCCCTGGCCGGCGCTGCTGCGCAAGCTCGATGCGCAGATGCCCGGTTACGCCGCATGAGGGCGCCGACCGGCATCGCCCTGGCGGACTGGCGCGGGCAGGCGCAGCACTTCGACTTCGACGGCCACTCGATGGCCTACTGGACGGCCGGGCCGCGTGAGGCCGAGCCGCTCTTGCTGATCCATGGTTTTCCCACCGCCAGCTGGGACTGGCACTACCTCTGGGCGCCCCTTGCCGAACGCTACCGGCTGATCGCCTGCGACATGCTCGGCTTCGGCTATTCGGCCAAGCCGCGCGGCCATGCCTACAGCCTGCTCGAACAGGCCGACCTGCAACAGGCGCTGCTGGGCCATCTGGGTGTGAGCCGGCCGGTGCATGTGCTGGCCCACGATTACGGCGACAGCGTCGCCCAGGAGCTGCTGGCACGCCATCACCAGGGGCGTATTGCGCTGGCCAGCTGCGTGTTTCTCAACGGCGGCCTGTTTCCCGAGACCCACCGACCGGTGCTGGTGCAGAAGCTGCTGCTCAGTCCCCTGGGGCCGCTGATCGGCCGG
>JBFHKK010000209.1:0-5345 GCA_041595475.1 Pseudomonas sp.
CTCTCCCTGGGTCAGCTTCATGGTGGCGCTCCCTGTCCCGACGATGCACGGGATGCCGAGTTCCCGGCTGACGATGGCCGCGTGACAGGTCCTGCCTCCACGGTTGGTGACGATGGCCGACGCGATCTTCATGATCGGCTCCCAGTCCGGGTCGGTCATGTCGGAGACCAGCACGTCACCGGGCTGGACCTTGTCCATCTCGGCGATGTCGTTGATCACCCGCACCTTGCCGGCACCGATCTTCTGGCCGATGGCGCGCCCTTCGACCAGCACGGTGCCGGTTTCCTTGAGCAGGTAGCGCTCCATGACATTGGCGCTGGAGCGGCTCTTCACGGTCTCGGGGCGGGCCTGGACGATGTACAGCTTGCCGTCGTCGCCGTCCTTGGCCCATTCGATGTCCATGGGCCGGCCGTAGTGTTTCTCGATGATCAGCGCCTGCTTGGCCAGTTCGCTGACCTCGGCGTCGCTCAGGCAGAAGCGCGCGCGCTCGGCGCGCTCGACGTCGACCACCTTGACCGACTTGCCGGCCTTGGCTTCGTCGCCGTAGATCATCTTGATCGCCTTGCTGCCCAGGTTGCGGCGCAGGATGGCCGGGCGGCCGGCTTCGAGGGTCTGCTTGTGGACGTAGAACTCGTCCGGGTTCACCGCTCCCTGCACCACGGTCTCGCCCAGGCCGTAGGCGCCGGTGATAAAGACCACGTCGCGGAAGCCTGACTCGGTGTCGAGGGTGAACATCACCCCGGCGGTGCCGGTTTCCGAACGGACCATGCGCTGCACGCCGGCGGACAGGGCGACCAGCTTGTGGTCAAAGCCCTGGTGCACGCGATAGGCGATGGCGCGGTCGTTGAACAGCGAGGCGAACACCTCCTTGGTCGCGCGGATAACGTTGTCCACGCCGCGGATATTGAGGAAGGTTTCCTGCTGGCCGGCGAAGGAGGCGTCCGGCAGGTCTTCGGCGGTAGCCGATGAGCGCACGGCCACTGCCATCTGCTCGTTGCCGCCGGACATGGCGGTGAACGCCTGATGAATCTGCTTGTCCAGTTCGGCCGGGAATGGCGCGTCCATCACCCACTGGCGGATCTGCGCACCGGTCTTGGCCAGGGCGTTGACGTCGTCGACGTCCAGGGCATCCAGGGCAGCATGGATCTGCGCGTTCAGGCCGCTTTGTTCGAGGAAGTCCCGGTAGGCCTGGGCGGTAGTGGCGAAACCACCGGGCACCGATACACCGGCGCCGGCGAGGTTGCTGATCATCTCGCCCAGGGAGGCGTTCTTGCCCCCTACATGCTCAACATCGTGGACGCCGAGCTTATCGAGGGAAACTACGTACTCTACCAAGGTGATCTCTCCACTTTTAGGTCGGAAAAGCTCAAGGGGCTGGGGATAGCTCGCCGCAGCGAATCGGCGCGATTGTGGCCTGGCCCTGGAAAATAAGTAACAATGCCGGCCAGTTCAGGCCTGGCAAAGCGGGCCTATCATAGCCAAGAAAGATTCCCAGCTTAAGGCCCATGGCGCAAATGAAACGAACCGCTTTTTTCATCTCAGACGGTACCGGCATCACCGCCGAAACCCTGGGTCAGAGCCTCTTGGCGCAGTTCGACACCACGCAGTTCACCAAGCTCACGCGGCCCTATATCGATAGCGTGGACAAAGCGCGCGCCATGGTACAACAAATCAACAACGCTGCCGAGAAAGACGGGGTGCGGCCGATCATCTTCGACACCATCGTCAACAAGAACATCCGCGACATCCTGGCCCAGTCCGACGGCTTCATGATCGACATCTTCTCGACCTTCCTCGCCCCCCTGGAGCAGGAGTTGAGCTCGCATTCCTCCTACTCGGTGGGCAAGTCCCACTCCATCGGGCAGAACTCCAACTACATGGAGCGCATCGATGCGGTCAACTTCGCCCTGGACAACGACGACGGCGCGCGCACCCACTACTACGACAAGGCCGACCTGATCCTGATCGGCGTGTCGCGCTGCGGCAAGACCCCGACCTGCCTGTACATGGCCATGCAATACGGCATACGCGCGGCCAACTACCCGCTGACCGAGGACGACATGGAGCGCCTGCAGCTGCCGGACGCACTGAAAAAGCACAAGGACAAGCTGTTCGGCCTGACCATCGACCCCGACCGGCTCACCGCCATCCGCAACGAGCGCAAGCCCAACAGCCGCTACGCCAGCTTCGCCCAGTGCGAATTCGAGGTGCGCGAGGTGGAGAACCTGTTCCGCCGCGAGAACATCAATTTCATCAATTCCACGCATTTTTCGGTGGAGGAGATCTCGGCCAAGATCCTGGTGGAGAAAGGGGTCGAGCGACGTCTCAAGTAAAGCCTGCAAGCCACTGAAATAAAAAATAAAACGCGTCAACTTCATCTGCTCTCGCACCGCCCCTGGGGTTCAGATCACCCAGAGTTCCATGAACCGATCCACCACCATGGCCTCCAGCCGTTCCCGGTCCCGGCACAGGCCCAGTAGCGCGGCGCAGCGCCCTGGCGGAAAACGCGTCGCCAGGGCGGCCTGAAACTTCGCGTCCAGCAGCGGCACGCCCTCGGCGCGGCGGCGGCGGTGGCCGAGCGGGTACTCCACCTCGATCCTCTCGCTGCAGCTGCCATCGGCGAAGAACAGTTGCACGGCGTTGGCGATCGAGCGCTTGTCGGCTTCCAGGTAGTCGCGGCTGTAGCGCGGCTCCTCGACCACCTCCATCTTCGCCCGCAGCTCGTCGATGATCGGCTCGGCGGCGTGGAAATCGTCCTGGTAGTGTTCGGCGCGCAGTTCGCCGAAGGCCAGACAGACCGCCGTCATGTACTGCAGGCAATGATCGCGGTCGGCGGGGTTGGCCAGAACGCCGTGCTTGTCGATGATGCGCAGCGCCGCCTGCTGGGTGTGGATGACGATGCGCTCGATCTGCTCCAGCCGGTCGCGCACCTGCGGATGCAGGATGAGCGCCGCCTCGCAGGCGGTCTGGCCGTGAAACTCGGCGGGAAAGCTGATTTTGAACAGCACATTTTCCATCACATAGCTGCCGAAAGCCTGGGGCAGGCTGAAACGCCGCTGGGCTTCAGGCTTGGTCTTGAGATCGGCGCTGGTGTGGCTGAAGAGTACGTCGTAGAAGCCCCACTGCGGCGCCTCCAGCACCCCGGGCACGCCCATCTCGCCGCGCAGGGCGATGTCGGCCAGCTGCACCCCGCGACTGGCGGCGTCGCCCGCCGCCCAGGACTTGCGACTGCCGGCATTGGGCGCGTGGCGGTAGGTGCGCAGCGGATGGCCGTCGACGAACACCTGGGACAGCACCGACAGCAGCTGTTCGCGGCCCGCGCCCATCAGCCGGGCGCTGAGTGCGGCGCTGGCCAGCTTGACCAGGATCACATGGTCGAGACCGACGCGGTTGAAGGCGTTGTCCAGGGCCATCACGCCCTGGATTTCGTGGGCCATGACCATGGCCTCGAGCACCGCGCCCATGGGCAGAGGCGCCTCGCCCTGGGCGCGGCGTTTCTGCGACAGGTGGTCGGCCACCGCGAGTATGGCGCCGAGGTTGTCCGACGGATGCCCCCACTCGGCCGCCAGCCAGGTGTCGTTGTAGTCCAGCCAGCGCACCAGGCAGCCGATGTCCCAGGCGGCCTTGAGCGGATCGAGCACCAGGCGGGTGCCCGGCACCCGGGCACCGCACGGCACCCAGGTGCCCTCCACCCACGGCCCCAAGAGCTTGGTGCACTCGGGAAATTTCAGCGCCAGCAGCATGCAGCCGAGGCTGTCCATCAGGCACAGGCGCGCGGTATCCCGCGCCTCGGCCGACTCGACCCGATAGTCCAGCACGTAGTCGGCGATGGCCTGCAGGACAGGATCGTAGTCGGGGCGCGAGGTCAATGCGGACTCGGTGCTCATGCTGCCTCCCTACGCAGGACGAGCCTGCCTAAAAAGCAGAAAGCCCGCATGCGCGGGCTCTGTCTTGAGTGTAGGCCAGGCTCAGAAACTGTCGCCCGGCACTCGCACCCAGCCTTCCATCAGGATGCGCGCGCTGCGGCTCATGCTGGCCTTGGTCACCGTCCACTGACCGTCGATCAGCCGGGCCTGGGCACCGACCCGCAGGGTGCCGGACGGATGACCGAAGCGCACCGCCTCGCGCTCGCCGCCGCCGGCCGCGCGGTTGACCAGGGTGCCGGGCACGGCCGCCGCGGTGCCGATGGCCACCGCGCAGGTGCCCATCATGGCGTGGTGCAGCTTGCCCATGGACAACGCCCGCACCAGCAGGTCGACCTCGGTGGCCCGGACCTGCTTGCCACTGGAGGCGTGATAGTCCCTGGGTTTGGCGACGAAGGCGAGCTTCGGCGTGTGCTGGCGGGTGGCCGCCTCCTCCGCCTTCTTGATCAGGCCCATGCGCAGGGCGCCGGCCACCCGAATGGCCTCCAGACGCGCCAACTGCTGCGGATCGCCGTTGATGTCCTCGCGCAGCTCGGTGCCCTGGTAACCGATGGCCTCGGCGTCGACGAACACGGTCGGAATGCCGGCGCTGATCAGGGTCGCCTCGAGCGTGCCGATGCCCTGGACCTCGAGATCGTCAACCAGATTGCCGGTCGGGAACATCGAGGCGCCGGCCTCTCCGTCGTCGGAGGGGTCGAGAAACTCCAGCACGATCTCCGCCGCCGGGAAGGTCACCCCGTCGAGTTCGAAACCGCCGGTCTCCTGCACCTGGCCATTGCTCACCGGCACATGGGCGATGATGGTTTTCTGGATATTGGCCTGCCAGATACGCACCACGCAGGTGCCGTTATCGGGGATGCGGGCCGGATCGACCAGGCCGGCATGCAGGGCGAAAGCGCCGGCGGCGGTCGACAGGTTGCCGCAGTTGCCGCTCCAGTCGACGAACGCCTTGTCGATGGAAACCTGGCCGTAGAGGTAGTCGACGTCGTGGTCGGGCTGACTGCTTTTCGACAGGATCACGCATTTGCTGGTGCTGGAGGTGGCGCCGCCCATGCCGTCGATATGCGCGGCATAGGGATCGGGGCTGCCAATCACGCGCATGAACAGCCTGTCACGGGCCGCGCCCGGCACCTGGCAGCGCTCGGGCAGGTCCTGCAGGCGGAAGAACACGCCCTTGCTGGTGCCACCACGCATATAGGTGGCGGGAATCTTGATCTGCGGTTGGTAAGCCATGGTTTCGTCCTGGCCGAATAATAAGAAGTCGCAAGGCGGATGGCGCTTTTTCATCCACCACGCAAGCATCGCCATGGTGGATCGGTAAGGCATGATCCACCCTACGAAGACCGGGGCGTTGCCGCCCCGGATGTTCGATCAGCCCTTGTTCGACTCGAGGAAGTCCTGGGCGAAGCGCTGCAGCACACC
>JBFHKK010000210.1:0-5319 GCA_041595475.1 Pseudomonas sp.
GCAACGAGGAGGAGGCCTACACGCTGATGCGCCGCCAGGCCATGAGCCGCCAGCAGAAGCTGGTTCAGGTCGCCGAGCAGATCATCGCCATGCACGACATGCTCGGCAACTGAGTCGCGCCCCAGCCTGCATTCGCAACCTGAGGCTGCTACCCAAGCAGCCGCGTCGCGGCTACTCGACAAGAACCTGGCGCTGCGCGTATCGTCGCCGCCAGGCCACACGCATGTGGCCGGCGTCGCTCGGACGGTTCCGGGCGCTTACGTTTCTCGAGGACAGCATGGCTGATCAGGCTTCGCGGCGCTTCGCCCGCATCGATCGACTCCCCCCCTACGTATTCAACATCACCGCCGAGCTGAAGATGGCGGCCCGCCGCCGCGGCGAAGACATCATCGACTTCAGCATGGGCAACCCGGACGGCGCCACGCCGGCGCATATCGTCGACAAACTGTGCACCGTCGCCCAGCGCGAGGACACCCACGGTTACTCCACCTCGCGCGGCATCCCGCGCCTGCGCCGGGCCATCTCGCGCTGGTACCAGCAGCGCTATGCGGTGGACATCGACCCGGACAGCGAAGCCATAGTCACCATCGGCTCCAAGGAGGGCCTGGCGCACCTGATGCTGGCCACCCTGGACCATGGCGACACCGTGCTGGTGCCCAACCCCAGTTACCCGATTCACATCTATGGCGCGGTGATCGCCGGCGCCCAGGTGCGCTCGGTACCGCTGGTGCCGGGTGTGGACTTCTTCGCCGAACTGGAGCGCGCCATCCGCGAGTCCATTCCCAAGCCGAAGATGATGATCCTCGGCTTTCCGTCCAACCCCACCGCCCAGTGCGTGGAACTGGACTTCTTCGAGCGGGTGGTGGCCCTGGCCAAGCAGTACGATGTGCTGGTGGTGCACGATCTGGCCTACGCCGACATCGTCTACGACGGCTGGACGGCGCCCTCGATCATGCAGGTGCCGGGCGCCAAGGACATCGCCGTGGAGTTCTTCACCCTGTCCAAGAGCTACAACATGGCCGGCTGGCGGATCGGCTTTATGGTCGGCAATGCCGAACTCGTGAACGCCCTGGCGCGGATCAAGAGCTACCACGACTACGGCACCTTCACCCCGCTGCAGGTGGCCGCCATCGCCGCCCTGGAGGGCGACCAGCAGTGCGTGCGCGAGATCGCCGAGCAATACCGGCAAAGGCGCAACCTGCTGGTCAAGGGCCTGCACGAGATCGGCTGGCCAGTGGAGAACCCCAAGGCCTCGATGTACGTCTGGGCCAAGATCCCCGAGCAATATGCGGCGCTCGGCTCGCTGGAGTTTGCCAAGAAACTGCTGGCCGAGGCCAAGGTGTGCGTCTCGCCCGGCCTGGGTTTTGGCGATTACGGCGACGATCACGTGCGCTTCGCCCTGATCGAGAATCAGGATCGCATCCGTCAGGCGCTGCGCGGGATCAAGGCGATGTTCCGCGCCGACGGCCTGCTGCAGCCCGCCGTGACCAAGCCGGCCAAGACGCCGAAGACGCCAGAGGCCTGACGATTCCAGCCCGGCGCCGCCAGCGCCGGGCCTGGTTCACGCGCCCGGGCTTCAGCCCGAGTAATCCAGCACCGTCCACACCCGGCTAAGGCCGGCGTTCAGGGCACACCCCGGCTGCTCGAGACGTGGGCTCTGGTACAGGGACATGCGGCTGGTCAGCCCGTCCGCCGCATCGCGCCTTTCGCTGAGCCACTGCACCCGCCCGCAGTTGGGGGTTTCGATCACATAGCTGGCGGCGACCGGCGCCTGCTCGCCGGGCAGACGGATCGCATCGAGCACAGTGCCGCGCTCCTCCACGCGCTTGCCGTCGGCCACCAGAACCGCCCAGGCCTGGCCATTCTCGATCAGCAGATAGCTACCATTGGCCCTGGGCTGCTCGATCTGCGGCTGAGCGCAACCGCCCAGCAGGGCCGCCAATACCATCCCGATCAACAATCGCTGCTGCATTTTCCAGTGCTCCTCTTCTGATGACCGGCCCCTGCTACTCATGGGCCCGATCCGGCTTCGCGTTCAGCCAGGCAGTGAGCCTAGTATTTTATACAGGCTGTATGCTTGTACAGTCTTTTTTTAAAAAGCCGATCAGCAAGCGCCGCTTGGCTCGCGCCCAGCGAAAGCGAACCAAAAAGGCTCAGCGGGCCAGATGCACGCACAGCATTGGCTCAGCTCAGGCATGTCGCACGCATCGAGCACGCCGATCGCCGGCGGCCGGGATTCGCGTCAGATGCTTATAAGAAAACTGTAATTGCGCGCCATCACGTTGTTTTTATTTGTTTTTTTATCAAAAAGGATGGCAGTGAGCGGTCGACTGAAGGCCTGATTGCGGTTACTCGATGGAGTCTCGCCAAATCCTGGCAAGGCGCTTGCAAAGACCTTTTCAGCAAACGTCTACGGATCGCCAACGGCGGTGATCGGGACGAATAGACAAAGACGTCAAAGACACACCGGCCCGCAAAGGCTGGGATGTTCTCGACGTCTTTTTTCGTTTCTGAGACCTGAGGAAGCACCATGCGTAAATTCACCGCTCGCCGTTCCCTGCTGAAAAAGACCCTGGCCGGCCTTGGCTGCGCCGCCGTCATGCTGCTGTCGCCGCTGAGCCTGCAGATCGCCCACGCCGCCGATCCGGAGAAGGATGAACTCAAGCTCGGCTTCATCAAGCTCACCGACATGGCCCCGCTGGCCATCGCCTACGAAAAGGGCTACTTCGAGGACGAGGGCCTGTACGTCACCCTCGAAGCCCAGGCCAACTGGAAGGTCTTGCTGGACCGGGTGATCACCGGCGAACTGGACGGCGCGCACATGCTCGCCGGTCAGCCCCTGGGCGCGACCATCGGCTTCGGCACCAAGGCCGAGGTGGTCACCGCCTTCTCCATGGACCTCAACGGCAACGGCATCACCGTGTCCAACAGCGTCTGGGAGGAAATGAAGAAGCATGTGCCGATGGAGAACGGCAAGCCGGTGCATCCGATCAAGGCCGATGCGCTCAAGCCGGTCATCGAGAAGTACAAGGCCCAGGGCAAGCCGTTCAACCTGGGCATGGTGTTCCCGGTTTCCACCCACAACTACGAGCTGCGCTACTGGCTGGCCGCCGGCGGCATCAACCCCGGCTACTACGCCCCGGCCAAGGGCGACATCGCCGGCACCATCAATGCCGACGCCCTGCTCTCGGTCACCCCGCCGCCGCAGATGCCGGCGACCATGGAAGCCGGCACTATCGACGGCTACTGCGTGGGCGAGCCGTGGAACCAGCAGGCCGTGTTCAAGGGCATAGGCGTGCCGGTGATCACCGACTACGAGATCTGGAAAAACAACCCGGAGAAGGTCTTCGGTGTGAGCAAGGCCTGGGCCGACGCCAACCCCGAGACCCACAAGCGCCTGGTCAAGGCCCTGATCCGCGCCGCCATGTGGCTGGACGAGAACAACAACGCCAACCGCGCCGAGGCCGTGCAGATCCTCTCGCGTCCCGAGTACGTCGGCGCCGATGCCAAGGTTATCGCCAACTCCATGACCGGCACCTTCGAGTACGAGAAGGGCGACAAGCGTGAAGTCCCGGACTTCAACGTGTTCTTCCGCTACAACGCGACCTACCCCTACTACTCCGACGCCATCTGGTACCTGACCCAGATGCGCCGCTGGGGCCAGATCGCCGAAGCCAAGCCCGACAGCTGGTACCTGGACGTGGCCAAGCAGGTCTACCTGCCGGCCATCTACCAGACCGCCGCCGCCGAACTGGTCAAGGAAGGCAAGGCCAAGGCCGCCGACTTCCCGGGTGCCGACGAGGAAGGCTTCCGCGCGCCGACCAACGAGTTCATCGACGGCATGACCTACGACGGCCGCAAGCCGAACGACTACATCAACCAATTCAAGATCGGCCTGAAAGCCGACTCGGTTCTCTAAGTTAGCCACTGCCTAAGGGAGCCGGGTCCCCCGGCTCCCCACTGCCTCGAGGACAAGACGATGAGCAACCCCGCCGTCGCCCAGCCCATCAAAGAAACCCTGAAGAACGCTCGCAGCGAGGCGCTCAAACGCTGGCTGCCGAGCCTCATGATGCCCGCCTTTGGCATCCTCGCCTTCCTGCTGCTGTGGCAGATAGTTGCCGGCAGCATCGATACCAGCCTGGGCAAGTTCCCCGGCCCGACCCAGGTGGCCAGCCAGTTCGGCGCCCTGGTCGACGAGCATGCACGCGAGCTGGCCAAGGCCGATGCCTTCTACGCCCGCCAGGAGGAGCGCAACGCCGCCAAGCTGGCGAACAATCCCGACGCCGAGGTGAAGATTCGCCCCTATACCGGCAAGCCGACCTTCTTCAAGCAGATCTTCACCAGCCTCTATACGGTCATGACCGGCTTTTTCATCGCCTCCCTGGTCGCCATCCCGCTGGGCATCGTCTGCGGCCTGAGCAAGCCCATCTACAATGCGGTCAATCCGCTGATCCAGGTGTTCAAGCCGGTCTCGCCGCTGGCCTGGCTGCCGCTGGTGACCATGGTGGTCAGCGCCGTCTATACCAGCAGCGATCCGCTGTTCGCCAAATCCTTCATCACCTCGGCCATCACGGTAGCGCTGTGCTGCCTGTGGCCGACCGTGATCAACACCACCGTCGGCGTGGCCAACCTGGACAAGGACCTGCAGAACGTCAGCCGCGTGCTCAGCCTGTCGCCGCTGTCCCATGTGCGCCGTATCGTCCTGCCCGCCGCCATCCCGATGATCTTCACCGGCCTGCGCCTGTCACTGGCCACCGGCTGGATGGTGCTGATCGCCGCCGAGATGCTGGCGCAGAACCCGGGACTGGGTAAGTTCATCTGGGACGAGTTCCAGAACGGCAGCTCCAACTCCCTGGGCCGGATCATGGTGGCGGTCATCGTCATCGGCCTGATCGGCTTTGCCCTCGACCGTCTGATGCTCCTGCTCCAGCGCCTGTTCAGCTGGGACAAGAACGCCGTGCTGCGCTAATCCGGAGAACCATCATGAGCCAAACACACCTCGAACTGACCGGCGTGGGCATCGACTTCCCCACCGACAAGGGCCTGTTCTGCGCCCTGCAGAACGTCAACCTGAAAATCGCCAAGGGCGAGTTCGTCTCGCTGATCGGTCACTCCGGCTGCGGCAAGTCCACCGTGCTCAATATCGTCGCCGGGCTGTACCAGGCCACCAACGGCGGCGTCATTCTCGACGGCCGCGAAGTCGATGAGCCTGGGCCTGAGCGCGCCGTGGTGTTCCAGAACCACAGCCTGCTGCCCTGGCTGTCCTGCTACGAAAACGTCGAACTGGCGGTGCGCCAGGTGTTCCAGGGGCAAAAATCC
>JBFHKK010000211.1:0-5303 GCA_041595475.1 Pseudomonas sp.
CGCAGCAGCGCCAGAGCATGCTGGACATACTCAGCCGCGACGGCCGCGTGAGCCACTTGGAAATGCTCGGCCGGCACCGCGACGGGCGGATCATCACGGCCGAGGTTTCGGTCGAACAGATCCAGCTCGACGGCACCGACTGCCTGCTGCTGACCGCCCGCGACATTGGTCAGCTGAAAGAGGCCCAGGCGCAGATCCAGCACCTGGCCTACCACGACCCCCTGACCAACCTGCCCAACCGCGCCCTGCTCATGGACCGTCTGACCCAGCAGATCGCCCTGCTCAAGCGCCATGACCTGCGCGGCGCCCTGCTGTTCCTCGATCTGGACCATTTCAAGCACATCAACGATTCGCTCGGCCACCCGGTCGGCGATGCCGTGCTCAAGCTGGTCACCGCACGCCTGGAATCGAGCGTGCGCATGGAAGACACGGTGGCGCGGCTGGGTGGCGACGAGTTCGTCGTGTTGATCTCCGGCCTGGAAGGCAAGCGCTCGGAGGTGACCCGCCAGGTCCGCGGGGTCGCCGAAAAGCTGCGCCGTCTGCTCGCCGAGCCGATGCGCGTCAACGGCCATCGCCTGCAGGTCACCCCAAGCATCGGCATGGCGCTGATTCCCGATCACGGCGACACCCCGGCCGACCTGCTCAAGCGCGCCGACATCGCCCTGTATCGCGCCAAGGACGCCGGGCGCAACGCCATCCAGCTGTTTCGCGGCGCCATGCAGCAGGCCGCCAGCGAACGCCTGCGGGTGGAGAACGACCTGCGCCTGGCCCTGGCCCGCGATGAGTTCGAACTCTATTTCCAACCGCAGGTCGATGCCCGCAATGGCCAGATCATAGGCGCCGAGGCGCTGCTGCGCTGGATCCACCCTGGCCTGGGGCCGCAGTCGCCGGCCAGCTTCATCAAGGTGTTGGAAGAAAGCGGCCTGATCCTCGAAGTCGGCGCCTGGGTGCTCGGCGAGGCCTGCCAGCTGTGCGCCGAGCTGCTCGCCGAACAGCTGATCGACGCCGAGCAGTTCAGCCTGTGCGTGAACATCAGCCCACGGCAGTTTCGCCAGAACGATTTCGTCGAGCATGTGCAAAGCAGCCTCAAGCGCAGCGGCCTGCCGAAAGCCATGCTCAAGCTGGAAATCACCGAAGGCATCGTGATCCAGAACATCGAAGACACCATCGCCAAGATGAATCGCCTCAGGCGCATCGGCGCCAGCTTCGCCATGGACGACTTCGGCACCGGCTACAGTTCGCTGACCTATCTCAAGCGCCTGCCGGTCGATGTGCTGAAGATCGATCAGTCCTTCGTTCGCGACGCGACCCATGACCCCAACGATGCCGAGATCATCCGCGCCATCATCGCCATGGCGCGCAGCCTGAACCTGGAGATCATCGCCGAGGGCGTCGAACAGCAGGTGCAGCTGGACTTCCTCGAGGACCAGGGCTGCCACCTGTACCAGGGCTATCTGTTCAGCAAGCCGCTGCCTGCGGTCGAGTTCCGCGCCTTGCTGGCCCATACCCGGCAACGCCCGCACCGGGCCTAAAGGCCGCTATCTGGGGCGAAAACTGTCGAGACCAGCGCTCAGGCGCTGGCCAGCCGCGCCTCGCTGGCGGGCAGGCCCGGTTCGACGCCGAGCAGGGCATCGATACGCGCGCAATCGTTCTCGCGGCGCAACTGAGCGAACAACTCCACCGCCTGCGGGTAGCTGCGCGTAAGCATCGCCAACCACTGTTTGAGGCGCCCCGGGGCATAGCGCGGCGCCAGCTTGCGCCGCGCCTGTAGCCAGAAGTCGGCCAGCACAGGTTGCAGTTCGGCCCAGGTCATCTCGGCAACGACCTGGCCGGCACGGGCCGCGGCGATCTGCCGGGCCAGGTCCGGGCGCGCCACCAGGCCGCGACCGAGCATGATGTCCTCGACCCCGCTGAGTTCGCGGCAGCGCCGCCAGTCGTCCAGGGTCCAGATCTCGCCGTTGGCGAACACCGGCACCGCGACCACCTCCTGCACCCGCGCCACCCATTCCCAGTGGGCCGGCGGCTTGTAGCCCTCGACCTTGGTTCGCGCGTGCACCACCAACTGCGCCGCGCCGCCCTCGGCCAGGGCCCGGGCGCAATCCAGGGCGTAATCCTTGTGCTCGAAGCCCAGGCGCATCTTGGCCGTCACCGCAATGGCCGGCGGCACGCTGCGGCGCACTTCGCGGACGATGGCGTGCAGCAGCTCGGGCTCCTTGAGCAGCACCGCGCCACCGCGGGACTTGTTCACCGTCTTGGCCGGGCAACCGAAGTTCAGGTCGATCACAGGCGCGCCCAGGCCGCAGGCAAAGGCGGCGTTATCGGCCAGGCAGGCCGGGTCGGAGCCGAGCAACTGCACCCGCAGCGGGGTGCCGGCGCGGGTCCGGGCCCCGAGGAACAGCTCGGGGGCCAACTTCTGGTAGGTCGAGACCGGCAGCAGCCGATCGCTGACGCGAATGAACTCGGTCACGCACCAGTCGATGCCGCCGACCCGGGTCAGCAGATCGCGAAGAATGTCGTCGACCAAGCCCTCCATGGGCGCCAGGGCGATTTGCATAACGGTTCTCTTGGAACGAAACCGCCTAGTCTACGCGGCACGCGGGCGCGGAAGAACAGGCCGGCGACGTCTGTCCTCACAGCTCCAAAGGATAAAGCGGCTGCAAGGCCCGGCCGTAGCCTTCGACGAACTGCGCCGGCATGCGTTTGGGCTTGCCGCTGGACAGTTCGATGCAGACGAAGGTGGTCCGGGCGCGCAGCAGGGTCAGGCCGTCGTCCGGGCGGATCAGTTGGAAGCGCCGATCCATTTTCAGGCGATGGTCTGTCTCGACGATCCAGGTGGCCAGTTGCAGTGCCTGCCCTGCGTAGGCACTGGCCAGGTAGTCGATCTCGTGGCGCAGCACCGCCATGGCCCGATCGAGACGCTTGTATTCGACCAAGTCCAGGCCCAGCGACTGCGAGTGCCGCCAGGCGCTGCGCTCCAGCCAACTGACGTAGACGGCGTTGTTGGCGTGACCGAGGCCGTCGATATCCTGCGCCTCGACGCGGATATCGATGATGAACGGATTCGGCAGATCCCAGCTCATTGCTCCAGCTCTCTCCTAGTCCCGACGGGGCCCAATGCCCCGCTCGACCTTGCGCAGCACCAGCCTAGTCCAGCGCCTGGCCCGCGCGCCCTCCGGACCGCGAACCGGCACCCGCCACCGCCATACCAGGCGGCATCGCAGGCCGGCGCGAGAAACCCTGTTCGGCCTGGCCAACAAAGACACGCATTTTCCCCACCCGAACGGCGAAGCGGCACTATGCTATCGCAGGTGGACAGTAAGAACTTAATGGCGCGCGCGCCCGATACCCGTGAAATCCATTAGCCAAGGGAGCCTGGCGCCTTGATCGCACGGCTGCAAGTGTTGTCATTGCTGTTGCTGATGGGGCTGGCATCGCTGGGCCAGGCCCAGACGCTGTCGTTGCCGGCGACGACGCAATGGCTGCTGCCGGGCCCTTACATGGAATTCTGGCGCGACCCGAATGGCCAGGCGACCCTGGCCGAGGTGCAGGCCCTGCCTGATTCGGCCTGGCGGGCGCTGAAGCAGGGCAAGGCCAGCTTCGGCTACGACGGCCATGCCTACTGGTTGCGCCTCACGCTGCACAACCCGCAGCGCAAGGCGGCCGACTGGCTGCTGGTCATCGACAATCCGCTGCTCGACTACCTGGATGCCTATGGCCTGGAGGGCCAGAGGGTCTATCAGGCCGGCGATCACAGACCCTTTCACCAGCGCTGGATCGAACACCGCCAACCGGTGCTGCCCGTACGCCTGGCCGCCGGAGAGGAACGGCAACTGCTGCTGCGCATCCAGACCCAGGGTTCGGCCAACCTCAATGCCAGCCTGATGAACGAGTCGGCCTTTGCCCATCGCGAACAGCGCGCCCTGCTGCTTCACGGCCTGTTCTTCGGCGCCCTGGCGGTCATGGCGGTCTACAACCTGTTCGTCTTCCTGATCACCCGCGACGGCAATTACCTGTGGTACAGCCTGTTCGTGGCCAGCTTCGGCCTGTGTCAGCTGATCCTGCTGGGCTTCGCCTTTCAGTGGCTCTGGCCCCAGACGCCGGACTGGCAACAAATCAGCTTCCCGCTGAGCATCGCGATAACCAGCTTCTTCGGTGTGCAGTTCACCTACGGCGTGCTCGAACTCAGAAACGGCCCGCCCTTCTATGCCTGGACCAATCGACTGGTGCTGGGCAGTTGCATGGTGGTGGCCGGCCTGGCGCTGTTCGCCCCCTACCGGCTGGCGCTGATGGCGGGATTCGCCGTGATCTTCGTCGGCGCCCTGCTGGCATGCGGCTATACCGCCCAAGGCTGGCGCGTGGGAAACAAAGCGGCGCGGCTGTATGCCGCCGGCTGGTTCGTGCTGATCGGAGCCGCCCTGGTCAGCATCGTGGCCAGCGCCGGGCTGATCGGCAATGCCCTGCCCGGCTACTACGTCCTGCAGATTGGCGCCTTGATCGAGCTCCTGGTGTTTGCCGTGGCGCTGGCCGCGCGCATTCGCCAGGCACAGAGCGCGCAGCAACAGTCTCAAGCCCTGCTGCTCGCGCAAGAACGCGAACTGCGCCTGGAACATGGGCGACGCCTGGAGCTGCAGCGCCAGATCAACGAAGGCCTGGAAACCCGCGTGCTCGAGCGCACCGCAGCCCTGGAGAAGGTCCTTGAGGAGCTTTCTCAGGTCAACCAGCAACTTGGTGAACTCAATAGGCGAGACGGTCTTACCGGCCTGTTCAACCGCCAGACCCTCAACGAAGAACTCGCCCGCGCCCTCGAGCAGGCCAAGCGCAGCCGCCAGCCTATCGCCGTATTGATGATGGATCTGGATTTCTTCAAGCAGGTCAACGACAAGTACGGCCACCTGGCCGGCGATGCCTGTCTCAGGCATGCGGCCGAGCACCTGTACCAGCGCCTGCGCGGCAGTGACCTGCTGGCCCGCTTCGGCGGGGAGGAGTTCGTCGCCATCCTGCCCGGCACCAACATGACAGGAGCCAGCGAACTCGCTCAGCAGCTGTGCGATGCGCTTGCACAACACCCCTGTCAATATGCAGGCAAGAGCATTTCCCTGACCCTGAGCATCGGCATCTGCGCCTGCGTCCCGGAACTCGAGCGACTGCCGGAGCAACTGCTGCACCAGGCGGACGAGGCGCTGTACCGAGCCAAGGCCGCCGGGCGCAACCGAGTGGAGTGCTACGAAGCCAGCCTGCTTGGCAGCGCCTGACGGGTGCTTTCCAACAACTGCAAGACGGCCTGGTGAAGGCTCGGGTCGGCC
>JBFHKK010000212.1:0-5271 GCA_041595475.1 Pseudomonas sp.
CATGAGGCAGCCTTGTCGTTGCAGATCACATGACCTTACCCGAGCCGCCTGGGCGGCTCAACGGCAACTAGTGGCCCTGCAGCAGCTCGGCGGCCTGATCGAACAGCGCCAGCGGCTCGCGGCTCTTGTGGATGTCCACCGACAACAGCTGACGAAAGCGCCGGGCACCCTTGAAGCCCTGGGCCAGGCCGAGCATGTGACGGGTGACGTGATGCATGCTGCCACCTTCGGCCAGGTGCTCGGCGATATAGCTCCGCATCGATTGCATGGCCTCGAGGCGACTGGGCGGCTGGGCGCTTGAACCGAAGAGTTGCTGATCCACTTGGGCCAGCAGGTAGGGATTGTGGTAGGCCTCGCGGCCAAGCATCACCCCGTCGAAGGTCTGCAGGTGGTGCTGGCAGTCTTCCAGGGTCTTGATGCCGCCGTTGAGAATGATTTCCAGGTGGGAAAAGTCCTGCTTGAGCTGCGCCGCCACCTCGTAGCGCAGGGGCGGTATCTCGCGGTTTTCCTTGGGCGAAAGACCGGAGAGGATGGCGATGCGCGCATGCACGGTAAAACTCTGGCAGCCGGCCTCGCTGACCTGACCAACGAAGTCGCGCAAGTGTTCATAGCTGTCGCGGCCATCGATGCCGATGCGGTGCTTGACCGTCACCGGAATGCTCACGGCGTCGCGCATGGCTTTCACACAGTCGGCGACCAGCGCCGGATGGGCCATCAGGCAGGCGCCGATCAGGTTGTTCTGCACCCGGTCGCTCGGGCAGCCGACATTCAGGTTGACCTCATCGTATCCGGCATCTTCGGCCAGTCGGGCGCAGGCGGCCAGTTCGGCCGGCACGCTGCCGCCCAGCTGCAGCGCCAGTGGATATTCGCCGGGCCCATGGCGCAAGAAGCGGGCGCTGTCGCCGTGCAGCAGGGCGCCGGTGGTGACCATCTCGGTGTAGAGCAGGGCGTGGCGCGATAGCTGGCGCAGGAAATGCCGGCAATGGCGATCCGTCCAATCCATCATCGGCGCAACGGAAAAGCGCCGACTTAGTGAAAAGGTTGATTTGGCGCGGCTTACAGCCTGATTTTCGGTGTTTTTTTCGGGGTCTAGCAACTGCCTGTTTTCCTACGTTTTGTGCCGTCCTGGGCCGCCTTTTTTAGCTCGGTGCTGCGATTAAGCAATCAATCCCTCTTTATGTAGCACTGCGTATGGGCACCAGTGCCCATCGCGTTCGCAAGGACGGCGCTTTCAGCTATACAGCACAAAGCCGAATCAAGCGGAAGGGGCGCAAGTCTACCAAGAAAGCCGGACTTTCCACCGCCATGTCACGGTGAAAGCCTGGGTAAAGCGCCGTGAAACCGAGCTCACCGAGCCAGGCTCTTTGAAAGGGCGAGGCGCGGGCACGCTACCGTGGCCATGTTTATCGGGGGGATTACCAGGCAGCGGGATCGGCGTATCTCACCGAGCGCGGGAAGTGTTTTTCGGCGCCTTTCTGATGACCGATCGTTCACGTTCGTAGATACAGCTTGTCGAAGTAGAAATTGGTCGCCGCGATGTAGCCCTCGGCGCTGCCGCAGTCGAAGCGCCGGCCTTGGAACTTGTAGGCCAGTACGCAGCCACTCTGCGCCTGCTTCATCAGCGCATCGGTGATCTGGATTTCGCCGCCCTTGCCCGGCTCGGTGTCGGCGATCAGGTCGAAGATGTCCGGGGTGAGGATGTAGCGGCCGATGATCGCCAGGTTCGACGGCGCCTCCTCGGGCTTGGGCTTCTCGACCATGTGGCTGACCCGGTAGAGGTCGTCGCGGATCATTTCGCCGGCGATGATGCCGTATTTGCCGGTCTGCTCCCGGGGCACCTCCTCGATGGCGACGATCGAGCAGCGGAACTGCCGGTACAGCGCCACCATCTGCGCCAGCACGCCGTCGCCGCCCTGGTTCAGGCAGAGGTCGTCGGCGAACACCACGGCGAAGGCCTCGTCGCCGATCAGCGAGCGCCCGCTGAGGATGGCGTGGCCGAGGCCCTTCATCGCCAGTTGGCGGGTGTAGGAAAAGGTGCACTGCTCGATCAGTTCGCGGGTGCCGTTGAGGTACTGCTCCTTGCTGGTGCCGCAGATCTGGTGCTCGAGCTCGTAGCTGATGTCGAAGTGGTCCTCCAGCGCGCGCTTGCCGCGGCCGGTGACGATGGCCATCTGGCACAGCCCGGCGTCGCGCGCTTCCTCCACGCCATACTGGATCAGCGGCTTGTCGACGATCGGCAGCATCTCCTTGGGCATGGCCTTGGTGGCCGGCAGAAAGCGGGTGCCGTAGCCGGCCGCGGGAAACAGGCATTTGCGAATCATGGGGTACCTCCAGGGGTATGGCTTGGGGATTGGCTGGCGCGGCGGCGTGCCGGTCGGCCGCACAGGGTCGGTTCAGTAGCGGTAGCCGCGGGGGTTGGCCGCCTGCCAGCGCCAGGTGTCGGCCATCATCTGCGCCAGGCCGCGGCGGGCCTGCCAGCGCAGTTCGCGGCGCGCCTTGCTCGGATCGGCCCAGCATTCGGCGACGTCGCCCGGGCGGCGCGGCACGATGCGGTAGGGCACGGCGCGGCCGCTGGCCTGCTCGAAGGCGCGGATCATCTGCAGCACGCTGTAGCCCTGGCCGCTGCCCAGGTTCCAGGCATGCACCCCGGCACGCGTCTCGAGCGCCTGCAGCGCCTTGAGATGGCCGGCGGCCAGGTCCATCACGTGGATGTAGTCGCGCACCCCGGTGCCGTCCGGGGTCGGGTAGTCGCCGCCGAATACCGACAGCTGCGCGCGGCTGCCGAGGGCGACCTGGCTGATATAGGGCAGCAGGTTGTTCGGCTGGCCGTTGGGGGCCTCGCCGAGCAGACCGCTTTCATGGGCGCCGGCCGGATTGAAGTAGCGCAACAGGGCCACCCGCCAGCGCGAGTCGGCCGCGGCCAGATCCTGCAGCAGTTGCTCGACCATGCGCTTGGAGCGGCCGTAGGGATTGGTCGGGGTGGCGGTCTCCAGGGATTCGCTGACGGGCATGCGCGCGGGCGTGCCATAAACGGTGGCCGAGGAGCTGAACACCAGGCGGAACACCCCGGCCGCGGCCATCGCCTGGCACAGGGTCAGGCTGCCGGCCAGGTTGTTGGCGTAATAGTGCGCCGGCTTTGCCAGGCTCTCGGCTACCGCCTTGAGGCCGGCGAAGTGCAGCACCGCGCTGAAGTCGTGGCTGGCGAACAGCGAATCGAGCAACTCGCGATCACGCACGTCGCCGCGCACAAACAGTGGCGCCTCGCCGCAGATGCGCGCCAGCCGCCGCAGCGACTCGGCCGAGCTGGTGCAGAGATTGTCCAGCACCACCACCTCGTAGCCCGCCTCGAGCAGGGCCAGGGTGGTGTGCGAGCCGATGTAGCCGGCGCCGCCGGTCACCAAGAGTCGTTCAGTCATGGCCAGGGTTCTCCCGTGTTGAAAGGCATCTGGCGCCGGCGGCCCGGTTGAGTTCGGGTGTGCGTTTCGGCGCGCCATTCACTGTTCATGTTGGCCAGCATAGCTTGCAAAAACGGCAAAGGCGATTAAAGTGATAAAAACGATACTTAAGCGGGATGGCCAGCTGGAGCGCCGACGAAGGCGCCAGAACGGGAGGCGGAGATGAAGCAGAATCTGCAGCGGGTATGGTCGGATGACGCGAGCGCAGCGGGCGCCCTGGCACGCTATGCGCGCCTGGGCGGGGAAGGCCGGCAGCGGCGGGCGCGCACTGCGCTCAAGGTTCGCCTGGCCCTCGGCCGGCTGCGCGGCCGTGGCGGGGCGCTGAGCAAGCGCCTGATGGATATCGTCGGCAGCCTCTGTGCCCTCGGGTTGCTGAGCCCGCTGCTGGCCCTGACCTGGCTGGCGATCCGCCTGGAGGATGGCGGCCCGGCGATCTTCGTGCAGCAGCGGGTTGGCCGGGGCGGCCAGCTGTTTCGCATGTACAAGTTCCGCTCCATGGGCGTCGACGCCGAACAGCGCCGGGCCGAGTTGCTGGCGCAGAACGAATCGGCCGGCGGGCTGCTGTTCAAGATGCGCCAGGACCCGCGCGTGACCCGGGTCGGCCGGGTCATCCGCAAGCTGTCGATCGACGAGCTGCCGCAGCTGGTCAATGTGCTGGCCGGCGACATGTCGCTGGTCGGGCCGCGCCCGGCGCTGCCGGCGGAAGTGGCGCGCTACAGCATGGCGCAGCGCGTGCGCCTGGAGGCCAAGCCGGGCATCACCTGCCTGTGGCAGATCGGCGGGCGCAGCGACATCGGCATCGAAGGCCAGGCGCAGCTGGACCTGCAATACCTGCGTCGGCAGTCGGCCTTGCTCGACGCCACCATCATGGCCAAGACCATTCCGGTGGTGGTCTCCGGCAAGGGGGCCTACTGATGCGCGCCGTGCTGGTGGAACGGGTCCTCGATGCCAGCCTGGCGCCGCTGCTGGAGCGCCGCCCGGCCGCCTTGCTGCCGCTGGCCAACCGGCCCTTGCTGGACCTGCAGATGGAGGGGTTGGCGGCCGCCGGCGTCAGCCGCCTCGACCTCTACCTGCAGAGCCGGCCGAGCGAGGTGCGCGAGCATGTCCGCCTGGGTGAGCGCTGGGGCCTGGAGGTGCATTGTCACAGCGTGCGCCGGGCCGAGCGCTGTCTGAGCCCGGGAAGCGCCTGGGAAACCGGCGCCGAGCCGGTGCTGGCCATGGCCCTGGACCTGCTCTGGCGCGGCGATGCCCTGGGCCGGCAACTGCAGGACCTGCCCCGGGGCCTGACCCAGTTGACCGATGGCGCCGGCCAGCCGCTGCCGATGCGGGTCTGGCGGCCCGCTCGCGGCCAGGCCGCGTCGCGGCGGCGCGCCTGTGCCGGCTGGCTGCTGCTCGACGGCATCCAGGCCTACGCCCGGGCCAATAGGCTGATCCTGCGGACGCTGGCCGGCACGGCGCACACCGAACGGGCCTTCGCCAACGGCCTGTACCTGGGGGCCGGGGCGCAACTGCACGACAGCGCCCAGGTGCGCGGCACGGCCCTGGTCGGGGCGGGCGCGCACCTGGCGGCCGGCGCGAGCCTGGCGGCGGAGTCGATCGTCGGCCGTGGTTGCGTGCTGGACCGCGATGCGACGCTGGAAGGCTGCGTGGTCCTGCCGGGCAGTTACGTGGGCGTGGCGGCGCTGCTGCGCGACAAGGTCGTCGACGGTCATTGGCTGATCGACATTCACCAGGGCCACGCCGCCTACGTCGCCGATCCGCTGCTGCTGGGTGAAGCGGCGCCGCGGCGCCTGCGCTCGGCCTGGGCCAGCCGCGC
>JBFHKK010000213.1:0-5255 GCA_041595475.1 Pseudomonas sp.
CCTGGCCGTCGCCAATGGCCGTACGGCGGGTTTCCCGGCCGACCTGCACATCACTGCCAGCTTCGGCGTCGCCGCCCTGAGCGGCCAGCCGGAAAGCGCCCTGGAACTGCTCGACCGCGCGGACAAGGCCCTCTACGCGGCCAAGGAAAGCGGTCGCAACCGGGTGGTCAACTGGAGCCCGACCCTGGAGCAGGATCTGGCCGACGGCCCGCTGCCCGCCGCCGGCGAGCAGGCCGCACGCCAGGCGCGCGAGCCAGGCGCGAGCGCCCGGACCACGCCTGCGCTGGAGGACCTCAGCCTCGTCCAGCTGGAGCCGCCGGCGGCCGCCCTCGAGGGCACGCTGCTGCCCACCGGCACGGCGTCGCCCAGCCCGTCCCTGACGGCCGATTCCGCCGATCGGCTGTACAGCCTGGTGTTCCTCGATCGGGCCGAGCAAGGCATCAAGCGCGCCCAGCGCGAGGACGCCCAGATCGCCGTGATGCTGATGAACTTCGACGCCCTGCAGCGGGCCAGCGACATGCTCGGCATCGCCACCGGCGAGAAGCTGGCGCAGAAGATCATCGCCCGGATCAAGCAACACCTGCGGCCGACCGACACCGTGGCCATGTGCGAGGAGGACGATCTGTTCTTCAGCATTTCACGCCATGGCAGCCATGAAATCATCCTGCTGCTCAACGACCTCGGGCAGAGCGAAATCGCCACCCGAATCCTCCACCGGATCTTCGCCGCCCTCAAGGAGCCGGTCACAATCGAGACCTACGAGTTCTACCTGAGCACCGAGATCGGCATCAGCCTCTTCCCGGATGACGGCGAGGACGCCGACACCCTGATCCGCAACGCCAGCCTCGCCATGCGCGCGGCCAAGCAGGAGGACGGCACCAACGTCTTCCGCTTCTACGCCAGGGACGCCAATCGGCGGGCCAACCGGCAGATCAAGCTGGAGGCCGAACTGCATCGGGCCATCGCGCAGGATGAGCTGACCCTCTACTACCAACCGAAGATCGACCTCTTCAATGGCGAAATCCAGGGCATGGAGGCGCTGGTGCGCTGGCAGCACCCGCGCCTCGGCCTGGTGCCGCCGGACGAGTTCATTCCCCTGGCCGAGCAAATGGGCTTTATCGACGAGATCAGCCATTGGGTGCTCAACAACGTTTGCCGGCAACTGACCTTCTGGAACCGCGACCAGGCGCAGCCGGTCAAGGTGGCGGTGAACATCTCGCCGATCGAGTTTCGCAACCCGGCTTTCGCGGAAAACCTCATCGCCATCGTCAAGGAGTACGACCTGCCGCCCAGCGTTCTCGAACTGGAGATCACCGAGACCGCCGTGCTGCAGAACATCGAGGCGGCCACCCGGGCCCTGCTCAAGCTCAAGGATGCCGGCTTCAGCATCTCGCTCGACGACTTCGGCACCGGCTACTCGTCGCTCAGCTACCTCAAGCAGTTCCCGATCGACAAGGTGAAGATCGACCGCTCCTTCATTTCCGACTTCCTCGAATCTTCCGAGAATGCCAATCTGGTCAGCGCCATCATCGCCCTCAGTCACAGCCTGGGCAAACGGGTGGTCGCCGAAGGCGTGGAAACCGAAGAGCAGTTGCGCTTCCTGCAGGACCTGCACTGCGACGAACTGCAGGGCTACCTGGCCAGTCGCCCGCTCTCGGTCGAGGAAACCAAATACCTGTTTGCCAACGCCGCCAGGCTGCGCCGGATGATCGAAGAGAGCCGCATGAGCGCGGGCCTGAGCACCAGCGAGGGACTGGGACCGATCACCGGCATGATCGGCGTGCTCAATCCCAAGCTCGCCAGCCTGGCGCTCGGCGACGAGGAGTTCTAGCGGCTCCCTGCGGCCGGCCTGCGACCGCTGCCTGGTTTGCCTGCGTGACGCACTGCGCACCGCCGCGGCGGGCGCGCCCGGCGAACCGAGATCAATGGACTTCAGGCAGACCGCTGCCGGCGCGAGGCCGGCATCAGGGCAGGAAGCTCAGCTGGCAGCGCAGCCCGGCGGGAATCTTGTAGCCCGGGTTGGGCAGGCTCAGGCGCACGCCATAGGTGCCGCTGGCGGCGTCGGCGACCCGATCGACGCGCTCGACGGTCGCCCGGTATTTTTCCTTGGCGGCCAGATCGGGCATGACCTCGGCGCGCATCCCCGGGGCCACCCGGCCCAGGTAGTCGACCGCCATGATCACCTCCACATGCAGCGGGTCGAGTTGCGCGACGCGCAGCAGCGGCTCGTTCTCCACGTATTCGCCGACCGACTTGAAGCGCTCCATCACCACCCCCTCGACCGGGCTGCGAATGCTGCGCTGCTGGCGAACCATGAGCGCGCGCTGATATTCGAGCTCGGCGATGCTCTTGTTGTCGCGCTCCTGACGGACCTGCAACTCGGCCACCCGGGTCTCGGTCTTGAGCTTCTCCAGGTCCTGCAGGGAGATGGCCGACTTGCGCGCCAGCTGCTCGTGACGCTCCAGGGTCAGGGCGCCGAACTTGGCGCTCTCCTGGCGCAAGCGCACCGCGGTGTTCAGATCGGCACGCAGCTTGGCCAGCTCCAGCGAGGCCTGCTCGACGCTGGATTCGAGTTCGACGATCACCGCGCCCTTGCTGACGAAGTCGCTGCGGTCGGCATGGATGGCGTCGACCACCCCGGGGATGGCACTGCCGACATCCACCACCTCGCTGGGCTGCAGCACGCAGTCCTGCTGCGGCAGGTTCGACTCCAAAGGCTCGAGCGGATACTCCAGAGCCTGGACGGGGGCGGCGAGCAGGACCGCCGCGGGCAGGAAAAGCAGTTTGCGCCTCATAGTGTCACTCTCGTTCTGTTCAGCGGTTCGATTCCTTCAACACTTCGCGCCGTCCCGGCCGCCGTCAGACGGCCAGCCGGCGCAGCAACAACTGGCGCAGCTGACGCAGCCACTGCCCGAGCAGGGGTTCGGCGCCGTGGTCGAAGCGGACATAGGCCCGCTCGCCGATACCGCTCACCCGGGTATTGGCCGGCAGCATCAGGTCCAGATGAAAAATCTCCTCGACCGCCGTCAGCCCATCGCCGCTCAGGGCGCTGACCGCCACCGCGCCACCGCCGGCCGAGCCGAGGGCGCGGCTCGGCAGCACCCGGCTGCCGGCCGGTGTTTGTCGGGCCAGGCGGGCGCTGACCGGCTCGCCCAGGCGCTCGGCGAAACGCACCTCGACCTCGCGCACCTGCTGGCGGATCAGGCCGATCTTCGACTGCGGCACCACCGCCCGCACCAGCAACTGCTCGGGGTTGATCACGTAGCCGATCAGCTCGCCCTGACGCACGAAGCGGCCGAGGAAGCGATGCTGGTCGGGCAACACGAACAGCCCGGCCGAGGCGCTGCGCAGCACCAGCGCGTCCTGCTGCTGGCGCAACAGCGCCAGTTCGGCAGCGAGGGCGGCGCGCTCGGCTTCGGTGCTCGGCGATTGCACGCGCTGCGCGATGCGCTCGGCGGCGCCGCGGATCTCCAACTCGCGCTGGCGGGCCTCGAGCTTCTCGATCTGCGCCTCCAGGGCCAGGGCGCGCAGACGCACCAGCGGCGTGTTGGCAGCCACCGGGGTGCCCGAGGGCACCAGCAGCTCTTCGACGAAACCGTTGGCGCCGCTGTGCAGCAGGCCCTGGTCGGCCACCCAGACCACGCCCTCCACGCGGCTGCTCAGAGACACCGGGACCAGGCTCAGGAGCGCGCCGACGCCGCCCACCAGCAGGACCGCAGCCGCCACTGCGCGGAGCCGCCGACCGGCCAGCAGCGGCGTGGCGGCAAGAAAACGCGCGCCCTTGTACAGCGGCAGCAGCAACTGGCTGGCCAGCGCCCAGACCGCCAGCGCCATGCCCACCACCAGATAGTGCTCGGCGAGAAAGAGCACGATGACGGCCAGGATGAACAGGCGGTAGACCAGCGCCGCCAGACCATAGACGGCGAACCAGGGCGCCTCGCCGCGGGCGACCACCGGGCTCACGGCCGATTCGATGCCGAGCACATAGCGCTGCAGCAGATACAGCCAGTAGCGACCTGAGCGGGTGTAGAGGTTGGGAATCTCGATCAGGTCCTGCAGCACGTAGTACCCATCGAAGCGCAGCAGCGGGTTGGCATTGAACAGCAGGGTCGAGATCGAGGCGATCAGCAGCGCGTTGAAGGCACAATCGCGCAGCAGCCCGGGCTCCACGGCCAACCAGACGAAGAGCGCCAGGGCGGCGATGAACAGTTCCACCAACACGCCGACCGCCCCGACCAGGGCGCGCTTGTGCTTGTCGCGGATGCCCCAGGCCGCCGAGGCATCGACGTAGGGCACCGGGGCGAACACCAGCAGGGTAATGCCCATTTCGTGGACTTCGCCGCCCCACAGCTTGACGCTGAAAGCATGGGCGAACTCGTGCACCAGCTTGATCAGCACGAAGATCAGGAACATCAGCACCAGGTTGCTCGGCTTGAGCACCCGGCTGGTATCGGCCGCTTCGCTCAGCGCCTCCCAGTTGGCCAGCCCGAGCACGGCGGCCAGGCTGACCGCGAGCAGCCAGAGCAGCGCGGCGCCGCGGGAAAACAGCGGGCGCACCCAGGGCATGAGGCGATTGAGGATGGCGTCCGGGTCCAGCAGCGGCACGCGGATCGCCAGCGGGTTCATGATGCTGCGCTGGCGGCGCAGGCGCCGCTCATGCTGGTAGCGGCCGAAGAACTCCCTGGCCTCGCCCGGCAGTTCGCCGCCCAGCAGGTCCATGGCAAACAGCTGGGTCAGCAGCAGCACCACCTCGTCCTGGCTCAGGGCGTTGCGACCCGGCACCGCGGGGAGCTTGGCGTAAATGTCCTCGACGCTGGTTTCACCGTCCAGGCGCGCGACCAGGGCGTAGGCTGCGGCACTGAAACGCAGGTGGCGACCACTGGCCTCGTCGCGCAGGAAATACCAGGCGGCGCCACGGTACTGCTGCGAATAGATGCGCACGTGCGGCTGCAGGCGCGGGCAGGCCTTGGCCAGCAGAGGCCAGCTGGGGCTCGGCGCTGCACTGCTCATCGCCCGCCTACCATCCCAGCGACCAGAACCACAGGCGCAGGCGGTCGAGCAGCGAGTGGCTCCAGATCCACAACAGGCTGTGCTCGCCCACGGCTATCTTGGCCACGCCGCGCATGCCCGGGCGCAGCAGTTCGGCCGGCTCATCGAGCAGGGCGTCAACCCGGAAGAAATTTCGCCCCTCGCTCGAGATGGCCACCGACACCACCTGATCGACCACGAAGGTCAGGGTCTGGCTCGGCAGCGCC
>JBFHKK010000214.1:0-5244 GCA_041595475.1 Pseudomonas sp.
GCCATGCCCATCAGCTCACGGTGGCGCCGTGGTCCGTGGAGGTGGCCGGCGAGTGCGCACGCCCCGGCACGTACGGGTTCGAAGACGTCATCGCCGGGCTGACGCCGGAAGATCGGGTGTACCGATTCCGCTGCGTCGAGGCCTGGTCCATGGTGGTGCCCTGGCAGGGTTTCGAGCTCGGCAGCCTGCTGAAGAGCTTCCGGCCGCGCGCCAGCGCGAAGTATGTCGCCTTCGAAACCGCGGTGCGGCCACAGGAAATGCCGGGACTGAAGTACTCCAGCATCGAATGGCCCTACCGTGAGGGCCTGCGCATGGACGAGGCCCTGCATCCGCTGACCCTGCTGGCCACCGGCCTGTACGGCAAGCCGATGCCGAAGCAGAACGGCGCGCCGCTGCGCCTGGTCGTGCCCTGGAAATACGGCTTCAAGAGCATCAAGTCCATCGTGCGCATCCGCTTCAGCGAAACCCGCCCGGCGACCACCTGGAACATGTTGCAGCCCCGCGAATACGGCTTCTACGCCAATGTGAACCCCGAGGTGTCCCATCCGCGCTGGTCGCAGGCCCGCGAACGGCGCATCGGCGAATGGTTCAAGCGCGACACCCTGATGTTCAACGGTTACGCCGAGCAGGTCGCCAGCCTGTACAGCGGCATGGACCTGCGCAAGGAATACTGAGGCCCGCCGCCAGCCCGGTTCGGGCCGTCCGCCGCCTTCCGCGCCGCACCAACCCCACCCGCATCGCGCCGGATCACAGCCACAGCCCGCCTGCATGACCACAAGCACCCGCTCCCCCCGCCTGCGCCTGGCCGTGTTCCTGCTGGCGGCCCTGCCCGCCGTGGCCGCCGTGTACTGGACGTTCAGCGGCCAGCTCGGCGCCAATCCGGTCGAGACCCTGGTGCACCACAGCGGCCTGTGGGCCCTGCGCCTGCTGCTGCTGACCCTGGCCATGACCCCGCTGCAGCGCCAGCTCGGTCGCGCCTGGCCGGTGCACATCCGCCGCCAGCTCGGCCTGTGGAGCGTCTTCTACGCCCTGATCCACTTCAGCCTCTTCCTGGTCTTCGACCTGGAACTGCGCCTGGCCCTGCTCGGCGAGGAGATCCTCGAGCGCCCCTACATCACGGTCGGCTTCAGCGCCCTGTGCCTGCTCCTGCCACTGGCCCTGACCTCCACCCGCGGCTGGCAGCGCCGCCTGGGCCGCCGCTGGAAGGCCCTGCACCGGCTGGTCTATCCCGCGGCGGCCCTGGCCTGCCTGCACCTGCTGTGGAAGACCAAGGTGGACGAGCCCGAGGCCATGGCCTATGCGGTGATCCTGGGCCTGCTGCTGCTCCTGCGCCTGCCGGCCCTGCGCCGACGCCGCCGAACCGAGATGCCCCCAGGCGCGTGAGGCTTGGCCCGCCCTGCTGCCGGGTGTAGCATCAGAGCCAGTCAATAGCTGTATCCCTGTCGACACCGCCGCGAGCCAGAAAACAGACAAGTTTCAGGTTTTCTTCACCTTTCGCACACAACAATTCGCGGGATTTCACTGGCCAGGACCGGCCGGCGTCAGCAGGAGACAAGATGAATAAGAATCACAAGGTGGCGGCAGCCGTGCTGCTGCTTGGCGGGCTTGCGGCGTGCAGCAGCCCGGAAGATCCGGGACGTGAGACCTTCGGCCCCAAGCCCCTGTTCGATCCGGTGGTCTTGCCCACCAATTCGGCCGGCTCGGCCATCGTGCCGCTGCCCTTTGACGGGCTCTACGGCACCGACAGCAACCTGGCCGACGAGAATGCGGCCGATCCGGTGGATGCGGACAACAACCTCGACGGCACCCTCAGCCTGGCCGGCGTGATTCCCGCCCCGGGCCTGGGCCTGGCCGATGGCTGGTCCACCGTCGCACCGCTGTTCTTCAATCTGGTCGGCGACATCGACGTGGCCAATGCCGCCGACGGCATCCGCATTTTCGACAGCCAGCGTCAGGTCGAGCTGCAGCCCGGGGTGGACTTCACCGTCACCCAGTCGCCGGTTTCCATCCGCAGCCCGCGCCTGCTGGTGCACTGGCTGCGCCCGCTGAACGAATCCACCCGCTATCTGGTCGGCATCACCACCGACCTGAAAGGCCCCGAAGGCGGCGCCGCGATTCCGGGCGAGCTGTTCGCCCTGCTGCGCAGCACCACGACCTTCAGCGAACAGGGCAGCAGCATCCAGGCCTCCCTGGCCGCAAGAGGCGAGGCCGGCCAGGTCAAGATCGCCACCCTGGATGCGCTGCAGCAGTCGCTGATCCTGCCCGTGGTTCAGGGCCTGATCGGGCTGTCCGGCGCCGCGCCCAGCTCGCGCGGGGCCATCGCCCGCGAGGACCTGGTGCTGGCCTGGAGCTTCACCACCCAGTCGGTCTCGCCGACCCTGTCCCGGATCGCCGCCAGCGCGGCGCCACGGGCGCTGGGGGTGGCCCCCTTCCCGCTCAATTCGGCCCAGCTGATCTCCGGCGACCCGGCCAATCCGGCGCCGCTGCCGCCCGGCGCGACCGCCGATGTCTTCGTCGGCAGCTTCAACCTGGCCTATTACCACACGCCCGGCGCCGACAGCATCAACACCTCGGTCTGGCGCAATGACGGCACCCTGAACAACGTCACCCACCCGGGCCTGGGCGCGCCCTGCGGCGCGATCCTGCCGGCCACCAGCACCACCATCTGCTACCCCGACCCGGCGGTGCAGGATGAACTGAACGTGCCGGTGCTGCTGACCCGGCCGCAGGGCAGCATGCCTGCCGGCGGCTGGCCGGTGGTGGTCTTCCTGCACGGGGTCACCGGCGACCGCTCGCAGATGCTTGGCCTGTCCCCGGCCCTGACCCGGGCCGGCTTCGTCGTCATCGCCATCGACCAGCCGCTGCACGGCCTGCCGCCCGGCCACCCGCTGCGGGTACCGGGCACCACCGAGCGGCACTTCGAGGCCGACCTCAATGGGGACGGCATGGTCGATCCCTCGGGCAGTTACTTCGTCAACCTGGCCAGCCTGATGACCGGCCGCGACAATCTGCGCCAGTCCGCCGCCGACCAGCTCAGCCTGATCGCCTCGCTGGGCAACCTGAACCTGGACGGCGACAGCGTCAACACCGGCCGGGTGCACTTCGTCGGCCATTCCCTGGGCGGCATCGTCGGCGCCACCGTGCTGGGCAACAGCGACAGCCTGCGCGCCTCCAGCCTGGGCATGCCCGGCGGCGGCATCGCCAAGCTGCTGGATGCCTCCGACACCTTCGGTCCGGTGGTGGCCGGCGGCCTGCAGGCCGCGGCCGGCATCGTCAAGGGCACGGACAGCTACGAGATCTTCCTGCGCTTCGCCCAGCTGGCCGTCGATCCGGCCGACCCGCTCAACTGGGCGGCTGCGGCCGCCAGTCGTGATCGTGCCATTCACCTGATCGAGGTCGAGGGCGACACGGTGGTGCCCAACAATGCCCTGGACAGCCCCAATGTGATTGTCGTGGACTTCCTTGGCGGCACCACGCCGCTGGCCGAGACCCTGGGCCTGCCCCTGAGCACGATCAGCCCGCCGCTGGCCGAGACCAGCCTGCTGGCCGGCAGCCAGCACATCCGCTTCACCAGCGGCAGCCACGGCAGCCTGCTGCGGCCGGACGAGGGCGACGACGCCCCGTTCACCGAGATGCAGCGCCAGGTGGCGAACTTCCTGGCCAGCGATGGCCAATGCCTGCCGCTGGGCGGCAATTGCCCGCAGCCGGCCCGCTGAGGGGGAGACAACAATGAAAAAGAACATCATTTCCAGCCTGGTCATCCTGGGTGTCGGCGCTGCCGGCACTGCCTCGGCCTTCGAACTGCGCTTCGGCGACATCGCCGGGCGCATCGACAACAGCCTCTCCCTCGGCGCCGCCATGCGCCTGGAGGAGCAGGACCCGCGCCTCATCGGCATCGGCAATGTCACCAGCGAGGGCATCCGCGGCCAGGCCTTCTCCACCAACGGGGACGACGGCAACCTGGCCTTTGAAAAAGGCGACCTGATCTCCAGCGCGGCCAAGTTCACCACCGAACTGAGCCTGGGCATGGGCGACTGGGGCCTGCAGCTCGGCGGCACCTACGTCTTCGATGCGGTGCTGAACGACCATGACTTCTTCCAGGCCGAGGACTACGTCGGTCCGCCCACCCGCTCCAGCACGGCGGCGGACCTCGAGCGCCGGCGCGACCGCCTGCAGGGCCGTATCGGCAACGATGCCGACCTGCTCAACGCCAACATCTACGGCGGCTTCGAGCTGGGCGATCGCTGGGTCAGCCTGCGGGTGGGCCGGCAGGTGGTGAACTGGGGCGAATCCGTGTTCATCCTCAACGGCATCAACAGCTTCCTCAGCGTTGACGCGGCCAAGGTCCGGGTGCCCGGGGTCAAGCTGGACGAGGTCTTCCTGCCCGCCGGCATGGCCTGGCTGTCCGCCTCGCTCACCGACAACGTCTCCTTCGAGGCCTTCTACCAGTTCGAGTGGGTGGCCACCCAGGCCGACCCGGCCGGCAGCTTCTTCTCCAGCACCGACTTCGCCGGCTATGGCGCAGAAGTGCTGGAGATCGCCTTCGGCCGCTGCGCCGAGCATGTCACGCCGGTCACCCTGGGCGGCCAGTGCGCCGCCGCGCCGGGCGGCACCAGCGCGCCCCGCGCGCCGGATGTCGAGCCGGACGACGGCGGCCAGGGCGGCTTCGCCCTGCGCGGCTTCCTGGAAGCCTGGGGCGGCATCGACTGGGGCCTGTATGCGGTGAATTATCACAGCCGCCTGCCCCTGGCCAGCGGCACCGCCACCGCCGCCGGTTTCGAGGGCGTGCCGTCCACCGCGAACTACTTCCTGGAATACCCCGAGGACATCCAGCTGTTCGGGGCCAGCTTCAACACCATGCTGCCGCTGTTCGGCGGCATGTCCTTCCAGGGCGAGTACAGCGTCAAGCGCGACCAGCCCCTGCAGCTGGACGGCGTGGAAGTGGTGCTGGCCGCGATGCGGGTGCCGGTGCCGACCCAGCTCGGCCCGATGCTGCCCGGCGAATATGTCCGGGGCTGGCGTCGCCATGACGTGCATCAACTGGACTTCTCGGTCGCCAGCATCCTCGGCCCGGGCATGCTCGGCCAGGATCAGACCCTGCTGCTGTTCGAGGTGGCCGCCATGCAGGTCCAGGACCTGCCCGACCCCTCCGAACTGGCCTACGAGGCACCGGCCACCGACACCCCGTCCAATCCGCTGACCGTGGCCCTGCTCAACGGCTCGGCGGCGCTGACCAGCGCGGCC
>JBFHKK010000215.1:0-5170 GCA_041595475.1 Pseudomonas sp.
CGCCCGCGCAGCCTGGTCAACCTGCGTACTGGCCAGCGCCAGGCCCTCGGGCACTGGCCACCGGGCCAGGTCGTGCATGCGGTGGCCGGCATCGGCAACCCGCAGCGTTTCTTCGCCACCCTCGAGGCGCTACACTGGCGCCCGATTGCGCATGCCTTCGCCGATCACGCGCAGTACAGCGCCGAACAGTTGGATTTCGAGCCGCCGCTGCCGCTGCTGATGACCGAGAAGGATGCCGTGAAATGCCGGGCCTTCGCTGGCGCCGACTGGTGGTATCTGGCCGTGGATGCCGAGCCTTCGGCGGCCTTCGTCAGCTGGTTCGACAGCCAGCTGGCCCGATTGCTGCCGCGCGCCTGTTAGCGCCTGCTGCCGGCGCTCCGTGCTGCCCCAACCGCAAGGAACTCTCATGGATCCGAAACTTCTCGATATTTTGGCCTGCCCCCTGTGCAAGGGCCCCTTGAAGCTGGCCAGCGACAACGGCGAGCTGATCTGCAAGGCCGACGGCCTGGCTTTTCCGGTGCGCGACGGGATTCCGGTGATGCTCGAAAGCGAGGCCCGTACCCTGAATGTCGATGAGCGCCTGGACAAATAAATGAACAACGCCTTTACCGTGGTGATTCCGGCGCGCTACGCCTCCAGTCGCCTGCCGGGCAAGCCGCTGCAGGATATCGCCGGCAAGCCGATGATTCAGCATGTCTGGGAGCAGGCGTGCAAGAGTGGCGCCCAGCGGGTGGTGGTGGCGACCGACGACGCCCGCATCTTCGAGGCTTGCAAGGGTTTTGCCGCCGAGGCGGTGATGACTCGCGTCGAGCATAATTCCGGCACCGATCGTCTGGCCGAGGTCGCCGCTGCTCTGCAGTTGGCCGCCGACGCCATAGTGGTCAATGTGCAGGGTGACGAGCCGCTGATTCCACCGGCGATCATCGATCAGGTCGCCGCCAATCTGGCGGCTCATCCACAGGCGGCGATCGCGACCCTGGCCGAGCCCATTCGTGAGGTCGAGGCGCTGTTCAATCCCAATGTGGTCAAGGTGGTCAGCGACCTCCAGGGACTCGCCCTGACCTTCAGTCGTGCGCCGCTGCCCTGGGCCCGCGAGGCCTTCGCCGCCAGTCGCGAACGCTTGCCGGCGGGGGTGCCCTACCGCCGACACATCGGCATCTATGCCTATCGCGCGCAGTTTCTCCATGACTTCGTGGCCTGGGGCCCCTGCTGGCTGGAAGACAGCGAGTGTCTCGAGCAGTTGCGCGCGCTCTGGCACGGCGTGCGCATCCATGTCGCCGATGCCCTCGAGGCCCCGCCGGTCGGGGTCGATACGCCGGAAGACCTCGAGCGCGTGCGCCGCTTGCTGGGGGGCTGATGCGCGTTCTCTTTGTCTGCCTGGGCAATATCTGTCGTTCGCCTACGGCCGAGGGCGTTGTTCGCCACAAGCTGCGCGAGGCGGGCCTGGAGCACAGGGTCGAGGTCGATTCGGCCGGCACGGGTGACTGGCATCTGGGTAAGGCACCCGACAGCCGGACCCGCCAGGCGGCGCTGCGGCGCGGCTATGACCTCTCGGCGCTCAGGGCCCGCCAGGTCGCGCCCGAGGACTTCCAGCACTTCGACTTGATCCTGGCGATGGATGCGAACAACTTGCGCGATCTCCAGCGTCTGCGGCCGGTGGGCGCCAACGCCGAGCTCGACCTCTTTCTGCGTCGCTACCAGCTGGCCATCGACGAGGTGCCCGACCCCTTCTATGGCGCCGAGGCCGGCTTCGAGCAGGTGATCGAGCTGGTCGAGGAAGCGGGCGAGGCCCTGCTTGCCGAACTCAGGGGGCGCCTGTGAATCTGCAGATCGCGCAGGATGTCTCCTTGCGCCCCTACAACAGCTTCGCCATCGACGTGCGCGCCCGGCTGTTTGCGCAGGCGCACGACGACGAGCAGGTGCGCCAGGCGCTAAGCCAGGCCCGGGAAAGGGGGTTGCCGCTGCTGCTGCTCGGTGGTGGCAGCAACCTGCTGCTCACCGCCGACGTCGAGGCGCTGGTGCTGCGCATGGCCAGTCGCGGCATCCGCGTGCTGGCCGATGATGGCGAGCGGGTCACGATCGAGGCCGAAGCGGGGGAACCCTGGCATCCCTTCGTGCAGTGGACGCTGCAGCAGGGCTACGTGGGGCTGGAGAATCTCAGCCTGATTCCCGGGACGGTCGGAGCCGCGCCCATGCAGAATATCGGCGCCTACGGCGTCGAGCTCAAGGATGTATTCGCCGGTCTCACCGCCCTGGATCGTCAAAGCGGGGAAGTTCGCGAGTTCTCCCGCGCCGCTTGCGCCTTCGCCTATCGCGACAGCCGCTTCAAGCAGGAAGCCGGGCGCTGGGTAATTCTGCGGGTGCGCTTCGCCCTGAGTCGCTCGGCCGCCCTGCATCTGGATTACGGTCCGGTGCGTCAGCGTCTGGCCGAGCAGGGGCTTTCGGCGCCGAGCGCCACTGATGTGAGTCGGGCGATCTGTGCCATTCGTAGCGAGAAGCTGCCGGATCCGGCGCTGCTGGGCAATGCCGGGAGTTTCTTCAAGAACCCCGTGGTATCGGCCGAGCAGGCTCAGCAACTGCGCGCCGAGTATGCCGATCTGGTCGCCTATCCCCAGGCCGATGGCCGAGTCAAGCTGGCGGCCGGATGGCTGATCGAGCGAGCCGGCTGGAAGGGTTTTCGCCAAGGCGATGCCGGGGTTCACCGTCTGCAGGCGCTGGTGCTGGTCAACTATGGCCAGGCCAGCGGCCAGGAGCTCCTGGGCCTTGCCCGACGTATCCAGGTGGATATCCACGAGCGATTCGCCGTCGCCCTGGAGATCGAGCCCAACGTGCTCTAGCGCCAGTCACGCCCACGGGCGCGGGTGACGTCGAGGGCTAGGCACAAAAGAAAGGGGGATGCATTGCATCCCCCTTTTTTCATTGCCGCTGCGGTCGTCAGACGTGCGGTTTTACCTGCTGCTCGTCTTCCTCCGGCTTGGCGTCTTGTTCGCCGCGGGCCGGCGAAGCCTGTTCCGGCTGCTCTTGCTCGCGGCTGGCGGCCTGGCCCTGGCTCTCGTCTTGGGCGTCGGAGGCAGCCTCGGGCGCACCTTCGCTGTCCTGAGCGAGCACGGGCTGCTCGGCCTCGACCTGCGGCGCCGGGGACGGCGCTGCGGCTGCCTCACGGGCCAGGCGCTCGGCCTCGCGCTGACGCCGGCGCACTTCGCGCGGATCATTGGGCGCGCGGCCGCCGGCGGCAGGCGCGGGAACCGGCGCCGGCTCCGGCGTTGCCTCGGCTGCCGGTGCCGGCGCGGCGACCGGTTCGATCACGGGTTCAACGACCGGAGTCTCGAGCTTCTCTTCGCTGACGCTGCTGGGCGCCGCTGCGGCAGGCGGCGCTTCGACTTCGCTGCTGGTCGTAGCCGGCTCGGCGCTTTCCACCACCTCTGCGACCGCGGCGGGTTCGCTCGCAGTGCGTTGCTCAGGCTCGTTCGGCGTTTCGCTGGCCGCCGCCTGCTCGGCCTGGGCTTCGCTGCTGGCAGTCGGCTCTGCGGCCTGCGCGGCAGCCGCCACGGCGCCAGCGGCGCTGGCAGTGGCGAGCAGGTCGCTGCCCTCTTCTTCGCCTTCGCCGGCTTCCTCGCTGCCTTCTTCGATCAGATTGCCGCTGGCGTCGCGCTGGCGCTCGCGGCGGTTGCTGCGGCGGCGCTGACCGCGCGAACGACGACGCGGGCGCTCGCCGCCTTCGCCGCTGTCGGCCTGCTCGTCTTCCGGCAGCTGGGCCTCATCGTTGAGCAGCGCCTCGTCGGCCGGGGCTACCTGCTCGCTACGTGGCTGGCGCTCTTCGCGCGGCGGGCGCGGTTGACGCGGCTCGCGCGGCGGCCGCTCGGCGCTCGGCTCTTCGGTGCTGCTCGGCGCGCCGTCCAGCGGTTCGCGCAGTTCACGCGGCTGGCGCTCCTCGCGCGGCTTGCGCTCGCGGCGACCCTCCTGAGGCTCGCGTGGCGGACGCGACTGACGAACCTCCTGGGCTTCGCGCACTTCTACAGTTTCGCGCGGCTGGCGCTCTTCGCGGGGTGCCCGCGCCTGACGCTCTTCGCGCGGGGCGCGTTCTTCCCGGGGCGCGCGCTCTTCGCGGGGCTTGCGCTCGGCGTCGCGGCGACCGCCGCGCGAGCGATTCTGCTGGCGTCCGCTGCGGCGCTCGTCACCGCGGGGAGGGCGTTCGCCACTCTTCGTTTCGACCTCAGGCTGCTGGGCGGGCTCCTTGCCGGCGAACAGCCCAACCAGGGACTTGACCAGGCCCTTGAACAGGCTGGGTTCGTGGGCCGGAGACGCGGCTGCCGGGGCCTCCACGCTGGCAGCAGGGGTGGGCGCCGGGCGAGGCGGCGCCGCCTTGATTGCGGCTTCCTGGCGAACCAGGGTGCGGGTGGCGCTGACGGGCTTCTCGTCTTCCTGTTCCGCCGTGGCCATCTCGTAGCTGGTCTGGGCGCTCTGCACTTCAGGGCTGTCGTCGCGCAGGCGCTGCACTTCGAAGTGCGGGGTTTCCAGGTGGTCGTTGGGCAGGATCACGATGCGTGCGCGGGTGCGCAGCTCGATCTTGGTGATCGAATTGCGCTTCTCGTTGAGCAGGAAGGCGGCAACCGGAATCGGCACCTGGGCGCGGACTTCGGCGGTGCGATCCTTCAGCGCTTCTTCCTCGATCAGGCGCAGGATCGCCAGCGACAGGGATTCGACGTCGCGGATGATGCCCTGGCCGTTGCAGCGCGGGCAGACGATGCCGCTGGTTTCACCCAGGGACGGACGCAGGCGCTGGCGGGACATTTCCAGCAGGCCGAAGCGCGAGATGCGGCCGACCTGGACACGGGCGCGATCGGCTTCCAGGCACTCGCGAACCCGCTCTTCCACGGCGCGCTGATTCTTCGCCGGGGTCATGTCGATGAAGTCGATGACGATCAGGCCGCCGATGTCGCGCAGGCGCAACTGGCGGGCGATTTCCTCGGCGGCCTCGAGGTTCGTCTGCAGCGCGGTTTCCTCGATGTCGCTGCCCTTGGTGGCGCGTGCCGAGTTGATGTCGATGGAAACCAGGGCTTCGGTCGGGTCGATGACGATGGAGCCGCCGGAGGGCAGCTTCACTTCGCGCTGGAAGGCGGTCTCGATCTGGCTCTCGATCTGGAAGCGGTTGAACAGCGGCACGCTGTCC
>JBFHKK010000216.1:0-5170 GCA_041595475.1 Pseudomonas sp.
CGCCTCGTTCCCCAAGGGCGGGCGCACCGTGACGCGCTCGATCCACGGCGACCGCACCTACGTCGGCAGCGACGGCGAGGAGCTGACCCTGCCCGGCCGCTCACTGCTCCTGGTGCGCAACGTCGGCCACCTGATGACCAACCCGGCCATTCTCGATGCCGAAGGCAACGAGATTCCGGAAGGCATCCAGGACGCCCTGTTCACCAGCCTGATTGCCATCCATAACCTCAATGGCAACACCAGCCGCAAGAACACCCGCACCGGCAGCGTCTACATCGTCAAGCCGAAGATGCACGGCCCGGAAGAAGTGGCCTTCACCACCGAGATCTTCGGTCGCGTGGAAGACGTGCTGGGCCTGACCCGCAACACCCTGAAAGTCGGCATCATGGACGAAGAGCGCCGCACCACCGTCAACCTCAAGGCGTGCATCAAGGCCGCCAGCGAGCGCGTGGTGTTCATCAACACCGGCTTCCTCGACCGTACCGGTGACGAGATCCACACCTCCATGGAAGCCGGCGCCGTGGTGCGCAAGGCCGCCATGAAGAGCGAGAAATGGATCAGCGCCTACGAGAACTGGAACGTCGACATCGGCCTGGCCACCGGCCTGCAGGGCCGCGCGCAGATCGGCAAGGGCATGTGGGCCATGCCCGACCTGATGGCCGCCATGGTCGAGCAGAAGATCATGCACCCGCTGGCCGGCGCCAACACCGCCTGGGTGCCCTCGCCGACCGCCGCCACCCTGCACGCCCTGCACTACCACAAGGTCGACGTGTTCGCCCGTCAGGCCGAGCTGGCCAAGCGTGAGCGCGCTTCCCTGGACGACATCCTGAGCATTCCCCTGGCCCAGGACACCAACTGGTCGGCCGAGGAAATCCAGAACGAACTGGACAACAACGCCCAGGGCATCCTCGGCTACGTGGTGCGCTGGATCGACCAGGGCGTCGGCTGCTCCAAGGTGCCGGACATCAACGACGTCGGCCTGATGGAAGACCGCGCCACCCTGCGCATCTCCAGCCAGCTGCTGGCCAACTGGCTGCGCCATGGCATCGCCACCGAGGAGCAGATCGTCGCCAGCCTCAAGCGCATGGCCCCGGTGGTCGATCGGCAGAACGCCAACGACCCGCTGTACCGCCCGCTGGCCCCGGACTTCGACAACAACATCGCTTTCCAGGCCGCCCTGGAACTGGTGGTCGAAGGCACCAAGCAGCCCAACGGCTACACCGAGCCGGTGCTGCACCGCCGCCGCCGCGAGTTCAAGGCCAAGTTCGGCCGCTGATACGTCGCCCGCGCAGCGAGAAAACCGCCCTTCTAGGGCGGTTTTTTTATGCCCGCCAGCCTGATGCCGGCGCCTGGGCAGGCCTCACTCGAAGGCCATGCCGTGACGTCGGTACAGCGCCTCGACCCAGCCCTGGCGGTACATCAGGCGCAGCTCGTTGCGCAGGCGCCGCAGCCACTCCGCCTCCGTCTGAGGATGGCAGGCCAGATCTTCCATCAACGTCAGGAACGGCAGCACCAGGCGCGGCGGCGAAGCGCCACCCTGGGCACGCACCACCGCCGAACTGGTGGCCCAGAGCGGCGCGCGCTTGTGCCGCAGCATCTTCAGGTTGAGCAGTTCATGGTTGGAATAATGCACCTCCAGGCCGAGGGTCGCGAGGTATTCGCCGGTCCCGGCGCCCTGGTGACTGAGGATGGCCAACCCGCGCGCCTGCTCCAGACTGTCCAGCCGCAGCGGATCGTCGGCCCGCGCATAGAGACCCAGGCGCGAAATCAGCAACGGCCCGACCCAGGCGTAGCGGGGCTCGCGCTCCTGCTGGCGCTCGACCAGCAGGGCGCAGCTATTGGGCTGCTGACGGACCCGCTTGAGCGCCCGCTGCAGGGGCAGAAAGCGCAGGCTGTAATCCAGCTGGGCACGGCGAAACAGCTCCTCGGTCAGCTCGGCGACCAGCCCCTGCGCGCCGCCGGCCTGGCTTGGAAAGACGAAGGGCGCCCGCTCCCAGGCGAACAGCTGCACCTCGGCCCGCAGCGGCAGGCAGACCATCAGCAAGGTCAGCAGGCTAATTCCACGCACGCAGGGCCTCCTCGTAGGGCAGGGTGCGCCCGGCCGGCCGCTCGTCGCTCAGCTTCGGCCAGGGCGCGCCCTTTTGCTCCAACCACAGGGCCGGGGCGCGCGGTGGATTGAGCCGGGGTGCGCAGGGGTGCTGCTGGCGCTGGCCAACCTGCGCCAGATGTTGATCGAAGGCCAGCGCCAGATTACCCAGGGCGGCCGCCGCGCTCGACTGGCCCGACAGTGCCGGATGCAACTGGCGCCACCAGAGGCTGGCCATGCCGCTGTAGTCCGGCACGTTGGCCCCGGTCGGCGTCCAGCGCCGGGCCGCCCGGCTGCGGTAGAACTCGACCAGCCCACCGAGCCTGGGGGCGGCGGCGAGCAGGGCCGGCGACTCGATATCCGAACGGCGGATGGGCGTCAGCCCGACCAGGGTCTTGCGCAGCGAAACCGACTTGGAGACCACGAACTGCGCGTACAGCCAGGCGGCCTGGCGCTGGCGTAGCGGCGTTTGCTTGAGCAGGGTCCAGGCGCCGACATCCTGGTAGCCGGACTTCATGCCGGGGCGCCAATAGGCGCCGCGCGGCGACGGGGCGACCCGCCATTTGGGCCGGCCGGCGGCATCCACCACCGGCGAGTTCGGCTGGGTATAGTCGGCGGTGAAGGCGGTGTACCAGAAGATCTGCTGGGCGATCTGCCCCTGGGCGGCGACGTTGCCAGCCTGGTTGAAGCTCATCTGCCGGGCCTCGGGCGGCGCATAGCGCTTGAGCCAGTCGATGTACTGCTGCAGCGCATAGACCGCCGCCGGACTGTCCAGGGCGCCGCCGCGTGCCATGCTGGCGCCGGCCGGTCGGCAGTCCTCCACGCGAATACCCCAGTCATCCACCGGCAGGCCGTTGGGCAGGCCCAGGTCACCGACCCCGGCCATGCCCAGCCAGGCATCCGACAGGCGCCAGCCGAGCGAGGGATCGAAGCCGCCGTAATCCATGTGGCCATAGACCCGTTGGCCGTCGATCTCCTGCACCTGCTCGCTGAAGAAGGCGGCGATGTCCTCGTAGGCCGACCAGTTCTGCGGCACGTCCAGTTCGTAGCCGTAGCGTTCGCGGAAGGCCTGGCGCAGCTCCGGGCGCTCGAACCAGTCCTGACGGTACCAGTAGAGGTTGGCGAACTGCTGGTCGGGCAGCTGGTAGACCTTGCCGTCCGGGGCGGTCACGAAGGGCAGGCCGATGAAATCGTCCAGGTCGAGTGTGGGCGAGGTCACGCTGGCGCCTTCGCCGGCCATGAAGTCGGAAAGCACCAGCACCTGGTTGTCGCGGAAATGCTGGCCGAGCAGATCGCTGTCGCTGATGTAGGCGTCGTACAGCGGCAGGCCGGTTTCCTGCTGGGTGCGCAGCTTGTTGACCACGTCGTCTTCGCCGCTGATCTCGTGGATCACCCGAATGCCGGTGAGCCGGCTGAACAGCGGCGCCAGCACCGAGGCCTCGTACCAATGGGTGTTGATGCGCTCGGCAATCACCCGCACCTGCAGGCCCTGCAAGGGCCGGCTGGCCTCGACGAACCAGGTCAACTCGGCGCGCTGCGCGGGCGCATCCAGGGTACTGGGCTGCAATTCGGCCAGGGCGCTCTCGAGCGGATCCCCGGCAAGGGCGGCCGTGCTGATGAACAGGGCCAGCCAGATGACAACAGGCATGAGTCGTTCCATGGCAAATAACGACAGCGCCGAGCTTACCCGGCTTGGCTCCGCTTCGCAGCCCACTGAGCCGCGGGCTGCTGGCGGCCACGCTAGCCGCCCGGCGGCCAGTATGCCGGATTCCCATCGAGCGCCGCGAACCTTTCCTAGACTTAGGTCCAATGGCCCGGGCGCGCTCCCCGGTCGAGGATAGTGCCCAGGTGAACCGACGAGGCTGGCCATGAGCAAAGCGGACGCCTTCGCCCAGGCCGGCAAGGCCGCGGTGCTGCAGAACATCCACGGCCTCATGGTCTTTCTGCAGCAGTTCCCGCCCTTCAACCAGATGGACAGCAGCCACCTGGCCTATCTGGTGGAGCATTGTCAGCTGCGTTTCTACGCGGCCGGCGAGCGCATCATCGCGCCGGCCGACGGGCCTGTGGAGCACTTCTACATCGTCAAACAGGGCCGGGTTCACGGCGAACGCCCCCAGTCGGCCCGGCGTGACGGCCAGGCCACCTTCGAGATCAGCAGCGGTGAATGCTTCCCCCTGGCCGCACTGATCGGTGATCGCGCCACCCGCACCGAGCATCTGGCGGCCGAGGACAGTTTCTGCCTGCTGCTGCCCAAGGCCGACTTCGTCAAACTCTTCGCCGCCTCCAACCCACTGCGCGACTTCGCCCTGCGCGGCGTCAGCAGCCTGCTCGACCAGGTCAATCAGCAGGTCCAGCTGCGCGCCGCCCAGAGCCTGGGCGCGGAGTATTCGCTGGATACCCGCCTGGGCGAGCTGGCCATGCGTCAGCCGATCAGCTGCGTGCCCAGCACCCCGGTACGCGAGGCGGTCCGGCGCATGCATGAGCAGCAGGTCGGCAGCATCGTCATCGTCGATCCGCGCTATCGGCCGCTGGGCATCTTCACCCTGCGCGACCTGCGCCGGGTGGTGGCCGACGGCAGTCACCTGGACCAGCCGATCGCCGGCCTGATGACACCCTCGCCCTTCCACCTGCCGCCGGACGCCAGCGCCTTCGACGCCGCCATCGCCATGACCGAGCGGCATATCGCCCACGTCTGCCTGGTCGAGCACGAGCGCCTGTGCGGGGTGATTTCCGAGCGCGACCTGTTTGCCCTGCAGCGGGTCGACCTGGTGCACCTGGCACGCACCATCCGCCACGCCGGGCGGATCGAGACCCTGGCGGCGCTGCGCCACGACATCAGCCAGCTGGTCGAGCGCATGCTCGCCCACGGCGCCAGCGCGACCCAGATCACCCAGCTGATCACCCAGCTCAACGACCACACCGCCTGCCGGGTGATCGAACTGACCCTGGACGAGCTGGGCGATCCGGGGATTCCCTTCACCTGGCTGTGCTTTGGCAGCGAGGGTCGCCGCGAGCAGGCCCTGCACACCGATCAGGACAACGGCATCCTGTTCGAGGCCAAAGACAAGAGCGAGGCCGCCGAGA
>JBFHKK010000217.1:0-5166 GCA_041595475.1 Pseudomonas sp.
ATGGCCAGGGCATACTCCGGCATGTCGGCATCGTAGACGCGGTAGCACTCGACGCCCTCGCGCCTGGCCCACTTGCCCAGCAGCTTGAGGTTTTTCAGCAAGCGGTTGGCGAACATCTGCCCGCCTTCGCTCAGGCGCGCCTGCTCGACAACCGGGGCCGGCGCCGGCTTGAGCGGGTTGCCGTTCTTGTTGTACTGGCGCTCCTGCGGCTGCGCCTGGGCCTTGGCGGCCTCGGCCTGTTCGCGCTCGCGCTCACGCTGCTCCGGGGTGCGCCGCTCGCCGGTGACGAACTGTTCCGGCTGCACCTTGATCAGCAGCAGCTTGCACGGCAGCGCGCCGTTCCAGAAGGCGTACTGCTTGTGGCTGCGGATGCCCATGCGCTTGCCCAACTCGGGCGCCGCGGTGAAGACCGCCGCCTCCCAGCCCATACAAGCCTGGCGCAGCCTCTCGCCCAGGTTCTGGTAGAGATACAGCAGGCTGGCCTCATCCCCCAGGCGCTCGCCATAGGGTGGATTGCAGATCACCAGGCCCTTCTGGTGCTGATCCGGACGCGGCTCGAAGGTCGCCAGTTCGCCCTGGTAGACCTTGACCCAGTCCGACAGGCCGGCCCGCTCGATATTGTTGCGCGCCGGCTGAATCAGCCGCGGATCGGCCTCATAGCCGCGGATCCACAGCGGCGGCTTGGCCAGACCGGCGGCGGCGCGTTCCTGGGCCTCGGCCTGCAGCTTCCTCCACAGCGCCGGCACATGGCCCAGCCACTGGCTGAAGCCCCACTGCTCGCGCCTGAGGTTGGGGGCGATATCGGCCGCCATCATCGCCGCCTCGACCAGAAAGGTGCCGACCCCGCACATGGGATCGGCCAGCGCCCCGCCTGCAGCGGCGATGCGCGGCCAGCCGGCCCGTAGCAGAATGGCCGCGGCGAGGTTTTCCTTGAGCGGCGCGGCGCCCTGCTGCAGACGATAGCCGCGCTGGTGCAGGCTGTGGCCGGACAGGTCGAGCGACAGGATCGCCTCACCGCGGTCGAGGCGCAGGTGGACGCGCAGGTCCGGATTGAGCTTGTCGATCGAGGGCCGCGTACCGTCGGCCTGGCGCAGCTTGTCGACGATGGCGTCCTTGACCTTGAGGGCACCGAAGTGGGTGTTGTCGATGCCCGAGCCCTGGCCACTGAACTCCACCGCCAGACTGCCGTCCGCTTCCAGGTGTTCCTGCCAGTCCACGGCATGTACGCCCGCATACAGGCTCTCGGCGTCCTGCACCGGAAAACGCCCCAGCACCAGCAGTACGCGGTTGGCCAGACGCGACCAGAGGCACAGCCGATAGGCGGTTTCCAGCTCGGCCGAGCCTCGAATCGCGGCCGTCTGCTCACGCGCCTGCTCCAGGCCCAGTTGACTGGCCTCATCAAGCAACAGGGCTTCCAGGCCCTTGGGGCAGGTGAGAACCAATTCATAGCGATCGGACATGTGGGTTTCCAGTTCGTTGCTGTCGAGGGCCGTGCGCACGGGCCGCACGGCCAAAGTATGTGACAAAGGGTCGCAGCGCGACCCCCCGTCGGAATTCATCCGCCATCTGGCCAGAGTCATGGCGGCTGATGCATGACCCCCAGCATGGGCGCGAAGCCCCTTGCCTGCGGCCCTTCTTCTCGATGGCGGCGACCAATCCGCCAGGCCTTATGGCCCGGCCTGCAAAAGCCTTACGCCGTTATGACAAAACGATCATTCACAGGCCCAAAGGCATTCGATAGAACTCTTCCTAGGCCGTCGCCGCAAGGGCGATGGTGAAGGAGCCTCGCCACGCCGGCAGCGAGCTCCGGAGGCAGATCCAGCATCTGCCGGGCCTCGGCAAGAGGCCCAAGGGACATAACAGTCAACAGTGAGGGCGACACCCTATGAGAAGACTTAAGCGTGATCCGTTAGAACGAGCTTTCTTGCGCGGTTATCAATACGGCATTCATGGAAAATCCCGCGACCTCTGCCCTTTCACCCTTCCGTCGGTACGCCAGGCCTGGCTGAACGGCTGGCGCGAAGGCCGCGGCGACAACTGGGATGGCCTGACCGGTACTGCTGGTATCCATCGGCTCAACGAACTTCACGCTGTCGGCTGATCAGATAAGGACACAGCCACCGACTTCACCAAGCACCGCTCCAATCGGGCGGCGGGCGCAAGCCCAGGGGCTCCCTCAGGGAGCCCCCTTTATTTACCCCTTCACGCCTTCACGCCCGGGGCCGCCATGATGGCATCGACCGCTTCGCGAATCAGCGCCGGCCCGCGGTAGATAAAGCCCGAATAGATCTGCACCAGGCTGGCCCCGGCGGCGATCTTCTCGGCCGCATGCTTGCCCTCGGTGATGCCGCCAGCGGCGATAATCGGCAAGCGCCCGGCCAGCGCCGCGGCCAGCACCCGAACGCTGTGGGTGCTCTTCTCGCGCAGCGGCGCGCCGGACAGCCCCCCGGCTTCATCGGCATGTTCCTGGCCCTTGACCCCTTCGCGGCCCAGGGTGGTATTGGTGGCAATCACCGCGTCCATGCCGCTCTCCAGCAGCACCTCAGCTACCTGCGCGGTTTCCTCGTCGCTCATGTCCGGGGCGATCTTGATCGCCAGCGGCACCCGCTTGCCGTGGGTCTGGGCCAAGACCTCACGCCGCGTCGCCAAGGCCTCGAGCAACTGCTTGAGCGAATCGCCGAACTGCAGGCTGCGCAGGCCCGGGGTATTGGGCGAACTCAGGTTGACCGTGACGTAGCTTGCGTGGCCATAGACCTTGTCCAGGCACAGCAGGTAATCGTCCACCGCCCGCTCGACCGGGGTATCGAAGTTCTTGCCGATATTGATCCCCAGCACGCCCTTGTACTTGGCGGCCTGGACCCGGGCCAGCAGATGTTCGACGCCAAGATTGTTGAAGCCCATGCGGTTGATGATCGCCTCGGCCTCGGGCAGGCGGAACAGGCGAGGCTTGGGATTGCCCGGCTGCGCGCGCGGCGTCACCGTGCCGATCTCGACGAAGCCGAAACCCAGCTGGGCAAAACCGTCGATGGCGTCGCCATTCTTGTCCAGGCCCGCCGCCAGGCCGACCGGGTTGGCGAATTCGAGGCCCATGACCTTGACCGGCAGGCTGGCCGGCGCCTTGTTCAACAGGCCAATGAGCCCCAGGCGACCGCCGGCGCCGATCAGATCGATCGACAGCTCGTGGGAGGTTTCCGGGGACAGTTTGAACAGCAGTTCGCGGGCCAGGCTATACATGGTCAGGATCGGCTCATTGATGGCAGAATCGCAAGGCCGGCGATTATACAGAGCGCAGCCGGTCGCAGCGAGGTTGGCGCGGGCGGCTCAGCTCAGGCGGCGCAAACTGAGCAACTCGCCGGCCGCGCTAAACTCCAGTTCGAAGGCACCATAGACCCCGTCATGGGTCAGAAAGGGCCGCAAATGGTGGGCCGGCAGACTGACGCGGCGGCCTTCGCGACTCTGGACCAGGATACGATTGGCGCGCCCTTGGTAGACTGCACGCAAGCGTTCGGCCGACAGGGCAATATCGAGGATCAAACAGGGCATGGAAGCACCTTCATCTTTTCATCGGGCAATCTTGCCACAGCAGGCTTCGCTCGCTCCTGTCCATCAGCCATCGGCGTGCGCCCGGGGCCGTGCAGGCGCGGTCTGGCTCTGCCAAACTGGCAGAGACGTTTCTGGAGTACCCCGCCGGCCATGAGTCTGTCCGAGCAGCCCGTCACTTTGGCTTCGCGCTTGAGCGCCCTGGCCCAGCGCCTGGGGCTGATTGGCCGAGTACCGCGACACATTCTCGAGCGCGCCAGTCGCGTGCGCCTGCCATTCCAGCCCCTGCCGCCGCCGCACGACAGCATCTGCTGGCTGGAAGGCCCGCCACTGCATCGACTGGTCGATTTGCCGCGCGACGCATTATCCGGCCCGGTGCAGGAGGACAAGGCCCAGGCCCATGCCATCCTGGCCCGCATCGTCGAGTTGGAACAGCAGACGCTGGACTCCTTCGACCTGCGACAAATCGACGGCCTCTGCGCCTGCGAGCCGGAGCGCAGCGCCTACCCCAGCTTCGAGCGTTACGCGGCCAGTGAACACTGCCGCAAAGTGCGCATCATCAGCTACAAGGATTTCATCAAGACCATCAGCCTGGCCGTGCCCGGCTTCCTCGCCGGCGAAACCATCGACCTGCGCCAGGCCAGCTGGCACGGCGAGCGGATCTTCTGGGCCGGCGACCTGAACGGCGATGCCTTCGCCTGCGCGGTGGCCTACGCGCGCAGGCGCGGCCTGGAAACCACCCTGCCGGCCGAAATCCAGCGTTATCGCCTGAGCCCGCTGGGGCTGAGCCAGTTGCAGCGCCACTATCACGTCCTCGCCATGCCCGCCGCCGCCTGGAGCGACCCGGCCTTCATGGGCCTGCTGCTGGACAACCGCCTGCCCTATGCGCGCCTGTCGCTGCTGCGCAGCGCAGGCGCCGTGGAGCCCTTGCTACTGCCCAAGCTCTCACCCGAGGCGACCGCCCTGGGCGAGGGCCTGCGCCTGGCCGGCGCGCCTGACGTGGTCAGCTACCTGCAGGCGCTGGCCGCCCCCCGGCCGCGGGCCGTCGAGGTCAGCTCATAGGCGAGGCTCGCCCGCGGCCCCTGCAGTCATGGGTCAGAACGCTCACCCCCCGAACTGGGCACTCTGGGCCAGATCCATCAATTCGCGGTTGGCCACCGCATACATCGCATAGTCGCTGCCGCTGGCGGCGCGCAATTCGCTGAGCATGGCTTTCCAGCGTCCGACCAGTTGGCCATGCTGGGCCAGCCAGAGCGCCAGGCGCTGCTCGAGGTCGTCCGGCGCCTCCTTCATCTGCAGCACCGAGACGGTGATCGCCCGCTGCTGCCAGTCGAGGTCGTCGCGGTAGGCCTCGCGGGCCAGGGCCTGCCAGTGATTCTCCACCTGCAGCGCGGAAATCTGCTGCATGTACCAGGTCAGCTCCAGCGCGCCACCGCCCACGGCGAAGTAGGCGGCGGCGACCTGGGCCGGCTCCTGGCCGGTGACATCGGCGGCCTCGATGATCGGCAGCAGCGTATACAGGTGGCTGGTGCCGGCCACCACCCGCGCCAGGGTCTCGGGCACACCGGCCTCGACCTGACTCTGGAAGCGCGCCTGCCACTGCTCGCGCGCCGGCCCTTCGAGCAA
>JBFHKK010000218.1:0-5147 GCA_041595475.1 Pseudomonas sp.
GCCTGAGCTGCACGGCAAGATCGCCATGCTCGAGGACGCCCGCGACCTGATCGGCATGAGCCTCAAGGCCCTCGGCCATTCGGCCAACAGCAGCGACACCGAGCAGCTCAAGGCCGCCGAGGCCCTGTTGCTCGAGCAGAAACCCCATGTGCGGACCTACACCTACATATCCCTGGGCGAAAGCTCGCCGATCCTCACGGGCGACATCCTCGCCTCGATGATGTACAGCGGCGATGCTCTGATGCTGCAGGAGCACAACGAGCATCTGCGCTACGTGCTGCCCAAGGAGGGCGGCAATCTCTGGGTGGACTATTTCACCCTCGGCGGAAAGGCGCGAAACCCGGATCTGGCCTATGCCTTTCTGAATTTCATCAACGAGCCGGCCAACGCCGCCCAACTGGCGCAGTTCGTCCACTACGCCACGCCCAACCGCGCGGCTCAGGCCGAACTGCCAGAGGACATGACCGACGACCCTGTGATCTATCCCGACCAGACCAGCCTGGCCTCTTCGGAAGCCTATACGCCGCAGCCACCGCGGGCCCTGCGGCTGCGCAACCAGATCGGCGCCCGCGTGCTGAACTAGGTCGGCGCCCACGCGTCCCGCCCAGGCCCCCAGTGAGCCCGACATGAAACTGCGCACCCGCCTGCCCCTGCTGGTCGTTCCGCTGATCACCGCGCCGCTGCTGCTGGCCGGGTTGCTGGCTTTTCACGAACTGAAAGACAGCGCCCAGCGCAATGGCGAGGAGCAGATCCACCTGTTGCTCGAGCGCCTGGACCAGCAGTTGCAGCAGCAGATCAGCACCGCCAGCGCCAACCTGGCGCTGTATTCCGAAGACCCACTGCTGCAGAAGTACCTGCTGACCGACGATGAGGAAGAACGCTACGCCCTGCTGCAGCGCCCGCTGCAGCGCAAGCTCAGCAGCATTCAGCGGGTCTTCCCCAAATACTACGAGATCCGCGTGCTGCTGCCCGACGGCTTCGAGGATCTGCGCGTCGACAACGGCGCGCTGCCCAACCTCACCGAGGAAGAAGGCCATAGCCCGCTGTTTCTGGCCATGCAGAGCGCCGCGGAAAACACCCACAGCCAGATCGCCATCAACCCGGACAACCGCGAGCCGGCGCTCTATGTAACGCGCGCGATCCACCTGATCGACCCTTCGACCGAGTCCTACAACACCTCGCCGCAGTTGCGCGGCTACCTGAGCCTGACGGTCAGCCTGAAGAACCTGCTCAAGGCCAGCGAGCCCTCGCCCTGGCCCCAGGGCGGGATTGTCTTCGCCACCGATCAGGGCGCCGTGCTGCGCGCCTCGCGGGAACTGCAGCGGGTCGCCGACTTCGTCGAGGCGTCGGCCCTGACCCAGGTGTCTGCCGGCCTCCACTCGGCCCGCCTGAATGGCCAGGACTACCAGCACCATGCCCGGCGCCTGGCCGAGAACCTTTGGGTACACCTGTTGGTTCCCGAGGCCGTGCTGCTCAAGGAGTCGCGCAAGCTCGGCATGCTGGTGCTGCTGATCTGCCTGGCGACCATCGCCCTGTCGGTGCCCTTGCTGCTGTGGGTCATTCGCCATCAGCTGCTGCAGCCGGTGGAGCGCCTGAACAAGGCGCTGGCCAGCCTCGGGCGCAAGCAGCAGCTGATTCAGGTGCCGGTGCAGAACGACGACGAGATCGGCGAGCTGAACCGCTCCTTCAACCAGATGAGCCTGGCGCTGTACAAGTCCAACGAGCAGATCCGCAACCTGGCCTTCAGCGACAGCCTGACCGGCCTGCCCAACCGCCACATGTTCATCAAGACCCTGCGCCGCGAGATCGAGACGGCGCGCCTCAGCCAGAGCCGGCTGGCCCTGCTGTTCCTCGACCTGGACAATTTCAAGCACATCAACGACACCCTCGGCCACCCGGCCGGCGACCAGTTGCTGATCCGCGTCAGCGAGATCCTCCAGGCCAACCTGCGCGGCTACGACTACCTCAGCCGCAGCGTCGACGACGACCACGACATCCGCCAGAAGATGGCGCGCCTGGGCGGCGACGAGTTCACCCTTCTACTGCACCAGCCCAACGCCGACCACCTCGCCGGCCCGGTGGCCGAGCGCATCGTCGCCGCCCTGAGCGAGCCGATCGAGCTGGGCGAGACCCACTGCTATGTCGGCTGCAGCATCGGCATCGCCATCTACCCGGAGGACGGCACCGACGTCGAAACCCTGGTCAAGCACGCCGACCTGGCCATGTACCAGGCCAAGATGCGCGGCAAGAGCACCTACCAGTTCTTCTCCCACAGCATCGCCGAGAGTTCGCAGCAGCGCATCGTCCTCGACCAGCGCCTGCACAAGGCCGTGGAGTCGCTGAACTTCCAGCTGGTCTTCCAGCCGATCGTCGACGCCCAGACGCTGCGCATGGTCTCGGCCGAGGCGCTGATTCGCTGGCATGATGCGGAACTGGGCCAGGTGCCGCCCGACCAGTTCATTCCCCAGGCCGAGGAAAACGGCCTGATCCTGCCGATCGGCGCCTGGGTGATGGAGGCGGCAGCGCAGCAGCTCAGTACCTGGAAGAAGGCCAAGCTGCCGATGCGGGTCGGCATCAACCTGTCCAGCGTGCAACTGGGCCAGCCCGGCGTCGCCCTGCAGATCGGCAAGCTGCTCAAGCGCCATCAGCTGACCCCGGACGACCTCTACGTCGAACTGACCGAGACCGCCCTGCTGCAGGGCCACGACCAGGCCCTGCAGAACCTGCAGGAGCTGCGCAAGCTGGGCATCCAGATTGCCCTGGACGATTTCGGCACCGGTTATTCCTCGCTGAGCTACCTGCAGACCCTGCCGATCGACATTCTCAAGATCGACCGCAGCTTCATCCTCGACCTGCAGGAGCGCAACAACGGCATCATTCTCTCGGCCATCATCACCATGGCCCATTCGCTGGGCATCAAGGTGATCGCCGAAGGCGTGGAGACCCACGAACACCTGGCCTTCCTGCGCACCGAGGGCTGCGACCTGATGCAGGGCTACCTGTTCAGCAAGCCCTGCCCGCCCGAGGAGATCGAGCGCCTGATCAAGGCGCCGACGCCCGAGGCGATCTAGCTCGCACTCGGGCCGCGCACCCCGGGCTTCAGTCGCGGGCCAAGGCCTCCTGCTTGGCCAGGAACTCTTCCTGCAGCAGCGCATCGGCCGAGGTCTCGACCGTATCCTCGTCCCGCACGGCCGTTTGCGCGCGCGCCTCGCGGCGCCCGACCAGGTGTTCGAGGGCGTGACGCATCTTCTCCAGGGCACCATCGACGGCGGCATTCAGATCCGCCGCCTTGTGGCTGACCGACAACGCCTGATGGCCCTTGGGCCGCGCCTCGATCTGGCAACGCTTGTCGTCGGCGCCGGACTTGTGCCCGTTCTCGTCGCTGATATGCACCTCGACCCGAGTGAGCATCTCGTCGAAACGTTCGAGCCGGTCTTTCACGGCGGAGCCGACCCACTCCTGGAGCCGGACACCGCTGTCGATCTGATTGGTGTTCACTTGAACTTGCATGCAGGCTTCCTTGTGTGGCGGACGTTGATCCGTGGCGCCATCAGGCCGCCAGGATGGAGACATGATGACACCGTCATCCTGCACCCAGTCTTGCCCTGGCGCAATGCAGTTGCCGGCGGCTCAGGCGAACACGAAGTACTTGCGCACCGTCTCGACCACTTCCCAGGTGCCCTTCATGCCCGGCTCGACGATGAAGATATCGCCGGCCTTGAGGTGGATCGGCGCCTCGCCGTCCGGGGTGATGATGCAGTAGCCCTCCTGGAAGTGGCAGTACTCCCACTTTTCGTAGGCGACCCGCCACTTGCCGGGCGTGCAGATCCAGGTGCCCATGATCTTGCTGCCGTCTTCGGAGGTGTAGGCGTTGAGGTTGACGGTGTGCGGGTCACCGCCGATACGCTCCCACTTGCAGGCATCGAGCACGGGGACGGGGGTGGTATCACGCAGAACGGTAATGGGTTGCATGCTGGCTCCAGCTGATCGGGTTGAAAAGTCACCCGATTACCCTAGAGCGCCTGACCCCATGGCGAATGCCTGTAGCCGACACCCACGTGCCGGCCGGCGCAGGCTGCGGCTAACGCGTCGGCGTCAGGAAGATCTCTCGCACGTTGTTGCGCGGATCGGCCTTGATTGCGTAGAGCACGGCCTCGGCCACGTCGGCGGGATCGAGCTTGTCGGGTTTGGCTTCATCGAAGAAGGGCGTGTTGACCATGCCCGGACAGATGGTGGTGCAGCGCCCCTGCCATTCGGCCATTTCCGCGGCCAGGTTCATGCCGAAGCCATAGGCGAACCACTTGGAGGCGCCGTAGATCGAGCCCTTGAGCACGCTGCGGCCGGCGGCCGAGCTGGTCAGGATGAAATGCCCACGGCTCGCCCGCAGGTGCGGCAGGGTCAGTTTGGCGGTCCACAGCAGGGCCCGGATGTTCAGATCGATCAGGCTCTGCCATTCGGCCGGATCGCCATGCTCGGTGCCCGGCTGGGAAACGCCCCTGCCGGCATTGGCGAAGACCACGTCGAGCCGGCCGAAGCGCTCGATCGCCGCCGCGACGACCCGCTCCAGCGCCTCGAACTGGCAGGCGTCGGCCGCCACCGCCAGGGCGTTTTCGCCACCGAACGCCTCGACCAGCCGCGCCAGCTTGTCCTGGCTGCGGGCCGTCAGCACCAGCCGCAAGCCTTCCTGCGCGGCCCGCCGCGCGGTGGCCTCGCCGATCCCGCTGGAGGCCCCGGTTATCAGCATGACCTTGCTCTGCATAGCCACCTCCCCAGGTGCCGCCGGCGCGCGTGGCCACTCGAGGTCGAGCCAGCGGCGTGCACAACTTCTATTGGTATAGACCCTGGGGCGCCGGAGGGCTGAGCGGGCGACTGCGCTGCCGGGCTCAGGCGGCGACGGATTCGCTGATCAGCATGCCGTGCAGCACCACACACTTGCTATGCCCCTTGCGCAGCTGCAGGGGATTGCGCGCGGCGATCACCCAGCCTTTGCCGAGCAACTGGTCGATGTGGGCTCGCAGGGCGGGGAGTTTGCGCTGTTCTTTCATGGTTGAGTCCTTTCTACCATCGATAGCTAAAGGGCCGCAGGGAGCGGGTGCAGCCCGATTATGTGAAACGCGTCACGGATCATAAGCGAGCGCGATTCCTCA
>JBFHKK010000219.1:0-5141 GCA_041595475.1 Pseudomonas sp.
GAAGCCGAAGCCGAAGCCGAAGCCGAAGCCGAAGCCGAAGCCGAAGCTGAAGCCGAAGCCGAAGCTGAATTCGAGCCGGAGTCGGCCCCGCTGACGCTCGAGCAAGAGCTGGCTGCGGGCGAGCCCCAGGCGCGGCCGGATGAGGCCCAGGACCCGCTGGCCGAGTCCGAGTCCGAGGCCGAGGCGCCCGCTCAAGCGGTCGCGGCCAGTGCCCCCGCAGCCCAGGAGGCCGACGACGGTCGCGACCCCGAACTGGTCGAAATCTTTCTCGAAGAGGGCTTCGATATCATCGACAGCGCCGGCGCCGCCCTGCAGCGCTGGAGCGAGAATGTCGACAACAGCCTCGAGCTCGAAGCCCTGCAGCGCGACCTGCACACCCTCAAGGGCGGCGCGCGGATGGCCGAAATCGGTGAGATCGGCGATCTCGCCCACGAACTCGAATACCTCTACGAGGGTCTCTGTGGCGGCCGCCTGCGCGCCGGTCCCGAGCTCTTCGAACTCTTGCAGGCGTGCCACGACCGCCTGGCGGAAATGCTCGAGGCCGTGCGCGATCGCCAGGCGATCCCTGGCGGCGAAGCGTTGATCGCCACCATCAAGCGTTTCCGGGCCAATCCGGACGAGCAATTGAGCATGCCGGCGACCGTGCACCTGAAGGCGGCCGTCGCCAACGATACGGCCGACGAGGCCGATGCGGACATCCTCGATATCTTCCTCGAGGAAGCCGACGACCTGCTCGAGGCCATGGAACTTTGCATCGGCCATTGGGAGGATCATCGCGAGGATTCGGCGGCGATCGACGAGATGCTGCGGATCCTGCACACCCTCAAGGGGGGCGCGCGCCTGGCCGGGCAGAAACGCCTGGGCGACCAGACCCATGAGCTCGAGCAGCGCCTGACCGCGGCTCAGCAGCAGGGCTTGCCCTGGCCGGAAACGCTGATCGGCGAAGTGCAGAGCGACTTCGAAGGCCTGCAGCGCGAGATCGACGCCCTGCGTCAACGCCTGCAAGGCGGCCCCGCCGACGAGGCCGTCGCGCCGCCGCCGGTGGAGCAGCCTGTGGCCCGGGCGCCGCAACTGCCGACGCCTATTGTCGCGGCCAGCGAGACGGCTGCCGAACAGCATGTGGCCAAGATCCTGCCCTTCGTTCAGCGCGCCCAGCTGGCGGCCCAGGAGGCCGCCGCCCGGCGGGCGCCGCAGGAACTGGTCAAGGTGCCGGCGGATCTGCTCGAAGGGCTGGTCAATCTGGCGGGTGAGACCTCGATCTTCCGCGGCCGGGTCGAGCAGCAGGTCAGCGATTTCGGCTTCACCCTGAGCGAGATGGAATCGACCATCGACCGGGTGCGCGACCAACTGCGCCGCCTGGATACCGAGACTCAGGCGCAGATTCTCAGCCGCTATCAGGCCGAGGCCGAGCGGGCCGGTTACGAAGACTTCGACCCGCTGGAAATGGACCGCCATTCGCAGCTGCAGCAGCTGTCGCGGGCCCTGTTCGAGTCGGCCTCGGACTTGCTCGATCTCAAGGAAACCCTGGCGGCGAAGAATCGCGACGCCGAGACCCTGCTGCTGCAGCAGGCGCGGGTCAACACCGAATTGCAGGAAGGCCTGATGCGCACCCGCATGGTGCCCTTCGATCGCCTGGTGCCACGCCTGCGCCGGATCGTCCGCCAGGTGGCCGGCGAACTGGGCAAGCAGGTCGAGTTCATCGTCGGCAACGCCGAGGGCGAGATGGACCGCACCGTGCTCGAGCGCATAGTCGCGCCCCTGGAGCACATGCTGCGCAATGCCGTCGACCATGGCATCGAGCCGGCCGAGGTGCGCCGCGCCAGCGGCAAGCCGGAACAGGGCAGCATTCGCCTGAGCCTCGGCCGCGAGGGTGGCGACATCGTCCTCACCCTGGCCGACGACGGCGGTGGCATCAAGCTCGAAGCCGTGCGGCGCAAGGCGCTGGAGCGCGGCCTGATGGACGAGGCCTCGGACCTGACCGACCACGAGATCCTGCAGTTCATCCTCGAGGCCGGTTTCTCCACGGCCGAGAAGGTCACCCAGATTTCCGGGCGCGGCGTCGGAATGGACGTGGTGCATTCGGAGGTCAAGCAGCTCGGCGGCTCCATGAGCATCGACTCGGCGCCCGGGCAGGGCACCACCTTCACGATTCGCCTGCCCTTCACCGTGTCGGTCAACCGCGCCTTGATGGTGCTCTCGGGGGAGGACCTCTATGCCATCCCGCTGAACACCATCGAGGGTATCGTGCGCGTATCGCCCTTCGAGCTGGAGGCCTACTACGGTCCCGATGCACCGCGCTTCGAATATGCCGGCCAGGCCTACGAGCTGCGCTACCTGGGTGACCTGCTGAACAACGGCCAGCATCCCAAGCTGGTGGGCCAGAGCCTGCCGCTGCCGGTGATCCTGGTGCGTTCCAAGGAGCACGCGGTGGCGGTGCAGGTCGACTCGCTGGCCGGCTCGCGGGAAATCGTGGTGAAGAGCCTGGGCGCGCAGTTCGCCGGGGTCCACGGCATATCCGGCGCGACCATTCTCGGTGACGGTCGGGTGGTGGTGATTCTCGATCTGCTGGCGACCATCCGCGTGCTCCACGCGCATCTGCTCAGCCAGACCCGTCCGCAGCTGGCGGCCAAGGCGCCGACCGCCGAGGATCAGGAAGCCGCGCGGCCGACCCTGGTCATGGTGGTGGACGACTCGGTCACGGTGCGCAAGGTCACCAGCCGCCTGCTCGAGCGCAACGGCATGAACGTGCTGACCGCCAAGGACGGGGTCGACGCCATCGCCCAGCTGCAGGAGCACCAGCCCGACATCATGCTGCTGGATATCGAGATGCCGCGCATGGACGGCTTCGAGGTGGCCACCCTGGTGCGCCATGACGAGCGCCTGAAGGATCTGCCGATCATCATGATCACCTCGCGCACCGGCGAGAAGCACCGCGAACGGGCCATGGCCATCGGCGTCAACGAATACCTCGGCAAGCCCTATCAAGAGTCCCTGCTGCTCGACAGCATCCAACAATTGGTCAAACGGACATGACGGATAAAAGCGCAGCTCGCATTGCAGTGATCGCCGACACCTCCCTGCAACGTCACGTATTGCAGCAGGCGCTCAGCGCCAGTGGCTATGAGGTGGTGCTCAACAGCGATCCGGGGCGCCTGGACGACGAGATGCTGGCCGCCTGCGACACCGATCTGTGGCTGGTCGATCTGGCCCAGTCGGAAGACTCTCCGCTGGTCGACAACCTGCTGGAAAGGGCCGTGTCGCCGGTGCTGTTCGGCGAGGGACATGCCCCCGAGCGTCACTCGGAAAACTATCCGCGCTGGGAGCGGCGGCTGTTCGGCAAGCTGAAGAAGCTGGTGGGCGATCCGGCCCAGGCGGTGGGTCCGAGTCTGGAGTCCCTGCTGGTCGATTCGCAGCGCCCGGCGCGCCTGGAGCTGCCCGCCGAACTGGCCGCCACGCCCATGCAGGCCGGCGAGCCGGCTCGCCAGGTGTGGCTGCTGGCGGCCTCGCTCGGCGGCCCGGCGGCCGTTAAAGCCTTCCTTGACGCCCTTCCCGGCGGTCTGCCGGTGGGTTTCATCTATGCCCAGCACATCGATGCCGGTTTCGAGGCGGCCCTGCCCCAGGCGGTCGGCCGGCACAGCCAGTGGCAGGTCAACCCGGCCCGGCACGGCGACTCGGTGCGCTGTGGCGAGGTGGTGGTGGCGCCGATCAGTCACGAACTGGGCTTCGATGACCAGGGTGTGATGCAGATCGCCGAGCGTGGTTGGCCCGAGCCCTACAGCCCGTCGATCGACCAGATGATGCTCAACCTGGCTCAGCATTTCGGCGCCCAGTGCGGGGTGATCGCCTTCAGCGGCATGGGCAGCGACGGCAGCGCGGCCGCCGCCTATGTGCGGCGCCAGGGTGGCGTCATCTGGACCCAGCGCGGCGACAGCTGTGCCTGTGCCAGTATGCCCGACGGCCTGCGTGAGGGGGGGTACAGCGATCTGAGCGGTGATCCACGCGAGCTGGCCGCGGCGCTGGTCGCGCATCTGGCCGGACAGTGCGATTAATTGGGGCCGCGGCCCCGCATAGGACCTTTGCATGAATCAAGCGCTAGCCTCGCAACAAGCCGTCAGCAGCCTCACCGGCCTGTTGATACCCCTGGCCGATCGTACCCTGTTGCTGCCCAACGTGGCGCTGGCCGAGCTGATCGGCTATCGCCCGCCGCAGGTGGCTCAGGGCATGCCGGACTGGTTTCTCGGCCAGGTTGCCTGGCGCGATCTGCGCCTGCCGCTGCTGTCCTTCGAGGCGGCGTCCAACGGCCAGGTGCAGGTTGGTCCGGGGGCTCGGGTGGCGGTGATCAACGCCCTGGGCGGGCGCCCCAAGGTCAAGTTCCTCGCCTTGCTGGTGCAGGGGATTCCGCGCTCGATGAAGGTGGCGGCCGACCTGCCGCGCGCCGACCTGGCGCTCGCCCCGCTGGAGCTGGCGGCCGTCAGCCTGGGCGACAGCGTGGCCAAGATCCCCGACCTGGTCGGGCTCGAGCAGATGCTGGCGGATGCCGGCCTGATCGAATGAGTTAGGCCCTTTCACGGCGATTTTGGATCGCCGCTATCTTCCAGTAAATGGGATCAGCCAACGGCAACTGCCGGCCCTCGGGCCGGCAGTCGGAAGGCACCTTTTGGCCGCTTAGCGGGCGCTCTGCGCCTGCGCGTCGACGCTTGGCACAGGTTCCGTTTCCGGGCTGCCGGCGCAGTGCTTACCGCTCCAGTAGTCGGCGTTCTTGATCCCGAGTTTGCCCGGGTCGAAGACCGGGTCCAGACCCTGCTTCTTCTGCGCCTCATAGTCCTTCAGGCAGCGGTAGGCGACCTTGTGCATCAGCACTATGGCGCCGATGTTCAGCCAGGCCATCAGGCCCACCCCGAGATCGCCCAGGCCCCAGGCCAGGTCAGCGGTCTTCACCGTGCCGTAGACGGTGGCGGCGATGATGCCGACCTTCAGCGCCAGGATCAGCCAGGGCCGATGAATCTTGCGGTTGATGAAGGCGATGTTGGTCTCGGCGATGTAGTAGTAGGCGACTATGGTGGTGAAGGCGAAGAAGAACAGGGCGATGGCAACGAAGTTGGCGCCGAAGCCCGGCAGTACGTTCTCCATGGCCGTCTGAA
>JBFHKK010000220.1:0-5140 GCA_041595475.1 Pseudomonas sp.
CGCGGTGACCGCCTGCATGCGCTGGCGCAGGGCCTCGGGGCCGGCGATGGTGCGGCTTTCCATCAGGTTGGTGATCACCGTCAGATCGGCGCGGGCCTCCTCGGCGCACTCATCGACCGAGCGCACGCTCTGGCCGACTTCCAGGCCGATGTCCCAGAGCAGGGTGAGAAAGCGCTCGATGGGCTCGCGCAGGGTCTCGTGGTCGGCGCTGCCGAGCAGGATCAGCAAGTCGATATCGGAGTAGGGATGCAACTCGCCGCGGCCGTAGCCGCCGACGGCCAGCAGGGCGACCTCGGCATCGGTCGGCCAATCCAGGCGCTCCCAGGCATGGGCGAGGATCTGGTCGGCAAACCAGGCGCGGGCCTCGACCAGTGGACGCGCCTCGCAACCCGCCCTGAAGCGTTCGTCGAGTACCTCGCGGGCATGTCGGATGGCTTTCTTGAAGGCACCGATGGGGCTGGCCTTCAGCGCCAGTTCGGCCTGGAACTGGCCGCGGTCGAACAGTTCGGGATCTGCCTGCGGCATGCGCCAGCTTTCCTCTTTCATGGGCGGTGACGGGCTCAAGCGGACGCGCGCGGGATGCTGTCGTCGCTGCGCAGGGTGAGGATCTCGTAGCCGCCGGCGGTGACCAGGATGGTGTGTTCCCACTGCGCCGAGAGCTTGCGGTCCTTGGTGATGGCAGTCCAGCCGTCGCCGAGCAGGCGGGTTTCCGGACGGCCCTGATTGATCATCGGCTCAATGGTGAAGGTCATGCCTTCCTTGAGCTCCATGCCGGTGCCGGCGCGGCCGTAATGCAGCACCTGGGGCTCCTCGTGGAAGACCGCGCCTATGCCGTGGCCGCAGTATTCGCGCACCACGGAAAAGCCGTTCTTCTCGGCGTGCTTCTGGATCACCTCGCCGATATCCCCCAGGCGGGTGCCCGGGCGCACCAGTTCGATGCCCTTGTACATGCACTCCTGGGTGACCTTGGCCAGGCGCTCGGCCCATTCGGGCACCTTGCCGACCATGAACATCTTGCTGGTATCACCGTGGTAGCCGTCCTTGATCACGGTGACGTCGATGTTCAGCACATCGCCGTCCTTGAGCGGCTTGTCATTGGGGATGCCGTGGCAGACCACGTGATTGACCGAGGTGCAGATCGACTTGGGAAAGCCCTTGTAGTTGAGGGGCGCGGGAATGGCCTGCTGGACGTTGACGATGTAGTCGTGGCAGATGCGGTTCAGTTCGTCGGTGCTGACCCCGGCCTTGACATGCTCGCCGATCATTTCCAGCACTTCGGCGGCCAGGCGGCCGGCCACGCGCATTTTCTCGATTTCCTCAGGCGTCTTGATGGTGGCGGTCATGCGGTCTCTCTCGGGCGCGAGGGCGCCAGGTGAAAAAATGAAAGCCGGGATTCTATCAGAGAAGGCGCTCCCGGGGCCGCCCACGTCTGGACCGGGTCCATGCTGCAGGCGTTCTTGTTGGCCGCCTGCGCGTGTAGCTTGTCGGGCGCCTTTGTGGTATAAAACGCGCCGCTTGACGGGCCCTGCGCCCGCCAGCCTAAACCCACACACGTGTCGACACGATTTCCTGGGTGCCCGCAAGGGTTGGAAATTGGGATGCGTGGAGGCCTAACCCGACTTATTCAAGGAACTATCATGTCCCAAGTCACTATGCGCGATATGCTGAAGGCCGGTGTGCACTTCGGCCACCAGACCCGTTACTGGAACCCGAAAATGGGCAAGTACATTTTCGGTGCGCGCAACAAGATTCACATCATCAACCTGGAAAAGACCCTGCCGATGTTCAACGAGGCCCTGTCCTTCGTTGAGAAGCTGGCCGCTGGCAAGAACAAGATCCTGTTCGTCGGCACCAAGCGTTCGGCCGGCAAGATCGTCGCCGAAGAAGCCGCCCGTTGCGGTTCGCCCTACGTCGATCATCGCTGGTTGGGCGGCATGCTGACCAACTACAAGACCATTCGTGCTTCGATCAAGCGCCTGCGCGAACTGGAAACCCAGTCCCAGGACGGCACCTTCGCCAAGCTGACCAAGAAAGAAGCGCTGATGCGCACCCGTGATCTGGAGAAACTGGATCGCAGCCTGGGCGGCATCAAGGACATGGGCGGCCTGCCGGATGCCCTGTTCGTGATCGACGTCGACCATGAGCGCATCGCCATCACCGAAGCCAACAAGCTGGGCATCCCGGTGATCGGCGTGGTCGATACCAACAGCAGCCCGGAAGGCGTGGACTACATCATCCCGGGTAACGACGACGCCATTCGCGCCATCCAGCTGTACATGGGCGCCATGGCCGACGCCGTGGTCCGTGGCCGCAGCAATGCCGGCGGCGGCACCGACGAGTTCGTCGAAGAGGCCCCGGCTTCCGAGGCCGCCGAAGGCTAAGCGAGACGCCTCAAGCGTCGCACGCTATGCAAAAAGGGGGCTAGGCCCCCTTTTTGCCACTCACAGAATCGATCGCCCGGCGAGTCGGGCGAACTGGTTGAAGACCCAATCGAAGAGGATTTCCAACATGGCAGAGATCACTGCAGCCCTGGTTAAAGAACTGCGCGAGCGCACCGGCCAAGGCATGATGGAGTGCAAGAAGGCCCTGGTAGCCGCCGGTGGCGACATCGAGAAGGCCATCGACGACATGCGCGCGTCCGGTGCCATCAAGGCCGCCAAGAAGGCCGGCAACATCGCCGCCGAAGGCGCCATTGCCGTGCGCGTCGAGGGTGGTCGTGGGCTGATCATCGAAGTCAACTCGCAGACCGACTTCCTGGCCCTGCAGGACGACTTCAAGGCCTTCGTCAAGGCCAGCCTGGACGAAGCGTTCGAGCAGAACCTGAGCGATGCCGCGCCGCTGATCGCTTCCCGCGAGTCGGCCCGCGAGGCGCTGGTGGCCAAGTGTGGCGAGAACGTCAACATCCGCCGCCTGGCCCGTGTCGAGGGCGACGTGGTCGGTTCCTACCTGCATGGCCATCGCATCGGCGTGCTGGTCACCCTCAAGGGTGGCGACGCCGAACTGGCCAAGGACATCGCCATGCACGTCGCGGCGAGCAACCCGCAGTTCGTCCGTCCTGAGCAGGTGTCCGAGGAAGCCATCGCCAAGGAAAAGGAAATCTTCCTGCAGCTGAACGCCGAGAAGATCGCCGGCAAGCCGGAGAACATCGTCGAGAACATGGTCAAGGGCCGTATCAACAAGTTCCTCGCCGAGGCCAGCCTGGTCGAGCAGCCGTTCGTCAAGGACCCGGAAGTCAAGGTCGGTGACCTGGCCAAGAAGGCCGGTGCCGAGATCGTCTCCTTCATCCGCTTCGAAGTGGGCGAGGGCATCGAGAAGGCCGAGGTCGACTTCGCCGCCGAAGTGGCTGCCCAGGTCGCGGCCAGCAAGCAGTAAGCCGGCCGGGCAATCGCTCAGGCTTGTGCCCCGAAGAGGCTGCCCGCTCGCGCGTGCGGCCTCTTTTTCAGAGCGGGGCAGGAAAAAACGGCTCGGGCTCATGTCGATGAGTCCGGGGCGCCGAGAAGGCGTCCAACGATAGCGGGCCGCCGAGCGTGGGTCCGTGCAGAATTCAAACGCCGCAGGAGAGACTGGTAATGGCTCAGCAGGTGAGTGGTCGTCAACCGCGCTACAAGCGCATTCTGCTCAAACTGAGCGGCGAGGCCCTGATGGGCTCGGAGGACTTCGGCATCGATCCCAAGGTGCTCGATCGCATGGCGCTGGAAGTGGGTCAGTTGGTCGGCATCGGCGTGCAGGTCGGTCTGGTGATCGGCGGCGGCAACCTGTTTCGCGGCGCGGCCCTGAGCGCCGCCGGCATGGACAGGGTCACCGGTGATCACATGGGCATGCTGGCCACCGTGATGAACGCCCTGGCCATGCGCGATGCGCTGGAACGCTCGAATATCCCGGCGCTGGTGATGTCGGCGATCTCCATGGTCGGGGTCACCGACCACTACGACAGGCGCAAGGCCATGCGCCATCTGAAGACCGGCGAGGTGGTGATCTTCGCCGCCGGCACCGGCAACCCCTTTTTCACCACCGACTCGGCCGCCTGTCTGCGGGCCATCGAGGTCGATGCCGACGTGGTGCTCAAGGCGACCAAGGTCGATGGCGTGTACACTGCCGATCCGTTCAAGGACCCACATGCCGAGAAGTTCGAGCGCCTGACCTACGATGAGGTGCTCGACCGCAAGCTCGGCGTGATGGATCTGACGGCCATCTGCCTGTGTCGTGACCACAAGATGCCGTTGCGCGTATTCAACATGAACAAACCGGGCGCCCTGCTGAACGTGGTCGTGGGCGGCACCGAAGGCACTCTGATCGAGGAAGGTGAAGCATGATCAACGAGATCAAGAAAGACGCCCAAGAGCGCATGAAGAAGAGCGTGGATTCGCTGGAGCACGCATTTGCCAAGATTCGCACCGGGCGCGCCCATCCGAGCATCCTCGACAGTGTCATGGTGTCCTATTACGGCAGCGACACGCCGCTGCGCCAGGTCGCCAACGTGATCGCCGAGGACTCGCGCACCCTGGCCCTGACCGTGTTCGACAAGAGCATGATCCAGGCGGTGGAGAAGGCCATCATGACCTCCGACCTGGGCCTCAATCCAGCGACCGCCGGCACCACCATCCGCGTGCCCATGCCGGCGCTGACCGAGGAAACGCGCAAGGGCTACACCAAGCAGGCTCGTCATGAGGCGGAGAACGCCCGGGTGGCGGTGCGCAACATTCGCCGCGATGCCCTGGCCCAGCTCAAGGATCTGGTCAAGGAGAAGGAAATCAGCGAGGACGAGGAGCGTCGTGCCGCCGACGAGGTGCAGAAGCTCACCGACAAGTTCGTCGCCGAAGTGGACAAGGCGCTGGAAGCCAAGGAAACCGATCTGATGGCCGTCTGACCGTCAGGGTATTCTCATGGACAAGACCAGTCGGGTCGCCCCAGTCGCGGTGCCGCGGCATGTGGCGATCATCATGGACGGCAACAATCGCTGGGCGAGGAAGCGCTTGCTGCCCGGCGTCGCCGGCCACAAGGCGGGCGTCGACGCGGTGCGCGCGGTGATCGAGGTGTGCGCCGAGGCCGGGGTCGAGGTGCTCACCCTGTTCGCCTTTTCCAGCGAGAACTGGCAGCGCCCCGCCGAGGAAGTCGGGGCGCTGATGGAGCTGTTTCTCAG
>JBFHKK010000221.1:0-5124 GCA_041595475.1 Pseudomonas sp.
CTGCCGCCCTCGAGCAGGCCGCGGGCCAGGTTCGCCTTGGCCTGCTGCAGTTGCTGGATCTTCTCCTCGATGCTGCCGCGGGCGATCAGCTTGTAGACGAACACCGGCTTGTCCTGGCCGATGCGATAGGCACGGTCGCTGGCCTGGGCCTCGGCGGCCGGGTTCCACCAGGGGTCGAAGTGGATCACGGTGTCGGCGGCGGTGAGGTTGAGGCCGGCGCCGCCGGCCTTGAGGCTGATCAGAAACACCGGCACCTGGCCGGCCTGAAACTGCTGCACCGGGCTGCGCCTGTCCTGGGTGCTGCCGGTGAGCTTGGCATAGGTGATGCGCCGCGCCTTGAGCTCCTCTTCGATCAGCGCCAGCATCGAGGTGAACTGGGAAAACAGCAGCACCCGGCGGCCTTCGGCGAGCAACTCTTCGAGCATCTCCAAGAGGGCGCTGAGCTTGCCCGAGTCGCGGCTGTGCAGGGCCACCGGCTGCTCGCCGAGCAGGCGCAGGTCGCAACAGGCCTGACGCAGGCGCAGCAGCGCCTCGAGAATGACGATCTGGCTGCGGGCCAGGCCCTGGCGGGCGATCTCGGCGCGGACCTTCTGGTCCATCGCCAGGCGCAGGGCCTCGTAGCGGTCGCGTTGCAGCGCGGTCAGCTCGACCCAGTGGGTGATCTCGGTCTTGGGCGGCAACTCGCGGGCCACCTGTTCCTTGGTCCGGCGCAGCACGAAGGGCTTGATGCGGCCGCGCAGGAGGGCCAGGCGCTGGTCGTTGGCGTGCTTTTCGATCGGCGTGCGGTAGTCGCGGGTAAAGCCCTTGGGGTCGCCGAGCCAGCCCGGCATGAGGAAATTGAACAGCGACCAGAGTTCGCCCAGGTGATTTTCCAGCGGCGTGCCGCTCAGGCACAGGCGCTGCTCGGCCTGCAGCTGGCCGGCGGCCAGGGCCGCCTTGCTGCGCGGGTTCTTGATGTTCTGCGCCTCGTCGAGGATCAGCAGGCGGTAGGACCGGGCGGCCAGGGTCTTGAGGTCGCGCGGCAGCAGGGCGTAGGTGGTGAGGATCAGGTCGTGCTGGTCGATCCGGGTGAATTGCTGGCGTCTTTTCGGTCCGTGCAGGGCCAATACCCTGAGCTGCGGGGTGAAGCGCGCCGCTTCGTCCTGCCAGTTGGCGATCAGGCTGGTGGGCATGACGATCAGCGCCGGCTGCCGCAGGCGGCCGGCCTGCTTCTCGCAGAGGACATGGGCCAGGGTCTGCAGGGTCTTGCCCAGGCCCATGTCGTCGGCCAGCACACCGCCCAGTTCGAGTTCGCCCAGGGCCTGCATCCAGGCCAGGCCCTGCAGCTGATAGGGGCGCAGGCTCGCCTGCAGGCCGGGGGGCGCCTCTGTGGTTCGGCTCGGCAACTGTTGCAGGCGCTCGGCCAGTTCGCGCAGGCGCTCGCCGCCCTGCCAGTGCAGCGCCGGGCCCTGCTGCAGCGGGCTCAGGCGGGCGGCGTCGGCGCGGCTTAGGCGCAGGCGTTCGCCGAGCTCGCCGGGGTCGCGCAGGAACAGCTCGCCGAGGCTGCCGAGCAGTGGCTTGAGGCGGGCGAAGGGCAGGGCGACGCGCCTGTGGCTGTGCGGCAGTTCGGCCAGCAGCACGTCCTCGTCGGCCTGCTGCTCGAGGGCGTCGCCGGCCAGCAGCCAGGGCTTCTGACGGATCGCCTGGAGCAGGATCGGCAGCAGACTGACGCGCTGGCCCTCGACCTCGATGCCCAGTTCCAGATCGAACCAGTGGTGCTCGGGGGCCTCCTCGATGCGCGCGAACCAGTCGTCCACCGGCGCCAGGTCGTAGTGGAAATCCGGCTGCATCTGCACCTGCCAGCCTTCGGCGCGCAGCAGCGGCAGTTGCTGCTGGACGAAGCTCAGCCAGGCGGCTTCGCTGGGCAGTTCGAAATGCTCGCCGGGGTGCTCGGCCAGGGCCTCGCTCTGGCGCAGCGCGCTATGCAGGCCGGCCTCTTCCAGGCGCCGGCGCAGGACCGCCTCGGCGCTGGCGTCGCGAACGATGCGCAGCCGCAGCTGCGGGCTCTGGCGTACCAGCAGATCGGCGCCGGACCTGCCGTAGGCCAGCTGGCCCTGGTAGTCGTAGGCCAGGGCCGCGCGGTGCTGGACCTGTTCCTGCATGCGGCCCTTGCGCGCGTCGTAGTGCACCCGCACATGGCTGCCGAGGCTCAGCAGCGGCTGCGGCCTCAGGCCCTCGAGGCGCTGTTCGGTCACTTCTGCGCGCGTGACGATCAGCGGGCTCAGATCGATCCCGGCGCCTTGCTGACGCTCCAGGGTGAGCAGGGCGGCGACCACGTGCTTGCAGTTGAAGCCGACCGGGCAGCTGCAATGGCCGGTGACGTCCCAGCGCTGCCCATGAGGGTGCAGGCTGATGCGCTGCTGGTAGGTCTGGGCGCCGCTGCCGCGACAGCTGGCCAAGAGGGTCAGGTCCTTGAGGCTGAGCAGCTTGCTGCGGCCCTGGGCGGCATAGCCCTGGCCGCGGCTGAAATCGCCCGGGCCGAACTGGTCCCGCCAGTCTTGCTGGTGCAGGTTGAAGATATCCAGGCTCATGGGGCGAGCCCCGTAGGCGAACGATGAGCAGTCAAGAGGGCGATGCCGAACGCGGGTCAGCCGATGATTTTGACACAGGCCGGGGGCCGCTGGCGCGAGGGATGCAGGCGCGTCTGTCTTGTCATTTGCCCGGGCATCGGGCAGGGTCGAGCAAAACGCATCAGCCAGCCGCAGGAGGCTTGCATGTCAGACCGCTACCCCAGTGTCGACCCCGATGGCCTGATCGAGTATTCGGTGGTCTACACCGACCGCGCGCTCAATCACATGTCCCAGGCCTTCCAGCAGGTGATGAAGGACATCTCGCGCACCCTCAAGCAGGTCTACAACGCCCATGCCGTGGCCATAGTGCCGGGCAGCGGCAGCTTCGGCATGGAGGCGGTGGCGCGCCAGCTGGCCACCGGGCGCAAGTGCCTGGTGCTGCGCAACGGCTGGTTCAGCTACCGCTGGACGCAGATCTTCGAGATGGGCGCCATCCCGTCCGAGGCGCAGGTGCTCAAGGCCCGGCCGATCGAAGCCGGACCCCAGGCCGCCTTCGCCCCGCCGCCGCTGGAGGAGGTGCTGGCGACCATCAGGGCCGAGACCCCGGATCTGGTGTTCGCCCCCCATGTCGAGACGTCCTCGGGGATGCTGCTGCCCGATGACTACCTGCGCGCCGTGGCCGACGCCGTGCACGCGGTGGGCGGGCTCTTGGTGCTCGACTGCATCGCCTCGGGGGCGCTCTGGGTGGACATGCAGGCCTGTGGCGTCGATGTGCTGATCAGCGCGCCGCAGAAGGGCTGGAGCGGCTCGCCCTGCTGCGCCCTGGTGATGCTCGGCGCAGAGGCCCAGGCGCGAGTCGAGGCGACCCAGAGCACCAGCTTCGTCTGCGACCTGAAGAAATGGCTGCAGATCATGCAGGCCTACGAGCAGGGCGGCCACGCCTACCACGCGACCATGCCTTGCGATGCCCTGGCACGCTTTCGCGACGTGATGGCCGAGACCGAGCAGCTGGGCTTCGCGCAGGTGCGTGCCAGCCAGCAGGAACTGGGCGCGCGGGTTCGCGCGCTGCTGGCTGCCAAGGGCTTCAAGAGCGTCGCCGCGGCAGGCTTCGAGGCCCCCGGGGTGGTGGTCTACTACACCGATGACGCGCAGATCAAGAGCGGCCAGAAGTTCGCCGCCCAGGGCCTGCAGATCGCCGCCGGGGTGCCGCTGCAGTGCGACGAGCCGGCGGACTTCCAGACCTTCCGCATCGGTCTGTTCGGCCTCGACAAGCTGACCCATATCGAGCGCAGCGTGGCCACCCTGGAGCAGGCGCTGGCGGGCATCGCCCGAGGTTGAGCGGCGCCGGGGCCGGTTCGCGGCCGGCCCCTGGTCGTCAGAAATAGCCCTCGATCTTCTTCTTCTCCATCGAACCGTCCTGGTCGTGGTCGATGATCCGGCCCTGGCGTTCGGAGGTGGTGCAGGTCAGCATCTCCTGGATGATCTGCGGCAGGTCGCGGGCCTGGGAGGTCACCGCGCCGGTCAGCGGATAGCAGCCGAGGGTGCGGAAGCGCACCCAGCGCGGCCGTATGCTGGCGCGCTGCTCGGCCGACAGATGCGGCAGGATGCGCTCGTCGTCGATGCAGATCAGGGTGCCCTGGTAGTCCACCACCGGCCGCTTGGCGGCGCGGTAGAGGTCGACGATCTCGATCTGTTCCAGGTGGATGTACTGCCAGATGTCCAGTTCGGTCCAGTTCGACAGCGGGAACACGCGCAGGCTCTCGCCGGGGCCGACCTTGCTGTTGTACAGGTTCCACAGTTCCGGGCGCTGCTGCTTGGGGTCCCAGCGGTGCTTGGCATCGCGGAAGGAGAACACCCGCTCCTTGGCCCGCGACTTCTCCTCGTCGCGCCGGGCGCCGCCGAAGCAGGCGTCGAAGCGATAGCGATCCAGGGCCTGCTTGAGCGCCTCGGTCTTCATGATGTCGGTGTACTTGGCCGAGCCGGCGGAGAAGGGCGTGATACCGGCGCGCAGCCCATCGGGGTTGATGTGCACCAGCATCTCCAGGCCCAGCTTGGCGGCCAGGCGGTCGCGGAACACGCCCATCTCCTGGAACTCCCAGCCGGTATCGACATGCAGCAGGGGAAAGGGCACAGGCCCCGGGTAGAAGGCCTTGCGCGCCAGGTGCAGGAGCACCGTGGAGTCCTTGCCGATCGAGTAGAACAGGCAGGGGTTCTGCTTTTCCGCCACCACCTCGCGCAGGATGTGGATGGCCTCGGCCTCGAGGGCGCGCAGGTGGGTCAGGCGCGGCTGGCTGGCGGCAAGCAGGCTGGAAGCGGGGTTGGTCGCAGTCATGGAAAACCTCAGGGGTTGCACAGCGGGCAATGGGCGGGGTCGGCCAGGTCGTCGAGGGGGCGACTCTCGCCGTGGTTGCAGGCCGCGCACAGCCAGTGCTCGCGCACCGGCCGCGGGGTCGGGTAGTCGCAGTCGCGGCAGCGCTGGCCGGGCTCCTGGCGGGCCAGGGCGTAACCGGGTGCCGCACAGCTCGGGCACAGGCAGCGCAGGCGTTCGGCCAGGCGTTCGGCGGCGCTGCTGATC
>JBFHKK010000222.1:0-5093 GCA_041595475.1 Pseudomonas sp.
CGCTGGCGCAGCCAGCGGGTGACCACGTCGAAGGCGACCATCACCCGGGCGTGGCCGATGTGGCAGAAGTCGTACACGGTCATGCCGCACACGTACATGCGCACGCTGTTGCCTTCCAGCGGCTTAAAAACGTCCTTGGTCTTGCTCAGGGTGTTGTAAATGCTCAGCATCTTTTCAAATTCCTCAAGAACGGCTTTCAAAGCAGCGAGCGAAGATCAGGCAAGGCGAAGCGGAGTGAGAAAGTGGAATGTACTGGAGTACATGAGCATTTCGAACTTCGCTTCAACGCAGCATGATCGAGCGCAGCAATTTGACAGCCGTTATTGCCCCCAGGAGTCGCGCAGGGTGACAGTGCGGTTGAATACCGGAGCACCCGGCTTGGAGTCCTTCAGATCGGCGACAAAGTAGCCTTCGCGCTCGAACTGGAAGCGCTCTTCCGGCGCGGCATCACCCAGGGACGGCTCGGCGCGGCAGCCCTTCAGCACCACCAGGGAGTCCGGGTTGATATTGTCGAGGAAGCTGCCGCCCTCCTCACTCTTCTCCGGGTTGGCGGAGCGGAACAGACGGTCGTACAGACGCACTTCGCACTCCACGCTTTCGGCGGCCGGCACCCAATGGATCACGCCCTTGACCTTGCGCCCTTCCGGGTTCTTGCCCAGGGTGTTTTCGTCGTAGCTGCAGCGCAGTTCGACGATATTGCCAGTGGCATCCTTGATCGCCTCATCGGCACGGATCACATAGCTGCCGCGCAGGCGCACTTCGCCGCCCGGGATCAGGCGCTTGAAGCCGTCCGGCGGGGTTTCTTCGAAGTCGCTGGCGTCGATATAGAGCTCGCGGGAAAACGGCAGCACGCGCACGCCCATGTCCTGCTTGGGATGGCGCGGCAGTTCGAGGTTCTCGACCTGGCCTTGCGGATAGTTGGTGATCACCACCTTGAGCGGCTTGAGCACGCACATGGCGCGCGCGGCGTTGGCGTCCAGGTCCTCGCGGATGGCGAACTCGAGCATGCCGATGTCGACCACGCCGCCGGCGCGGTTGACGCCGATCATGTCGCAGAAGGTGCGGATCGAGGCCGGTGTGTAGCCCCGACGGCGGTAGCCGGACAGGGTCGACATGCGCGGGTCGTCCCAGCCGCTGACGTGCTTCTCATCGACCAGCTGCTTGAGCTTGCGCTTGCTGGTGATGGTGTAGTTCAGGTTGAGCCGGGCGAACTCGTACTGGCGCGGCTGCGCCGGCACCGGCAGGTTGGCCAGGAACCACTCGTAGAGCGGGCGATGGTCCTCGAACTCCAGGGTGCAGATCGAATGGGTGATGCCCTCGATGGCGTCCGACTGACCATGGGTGAAGTCGTAGCTGGGGTAGATGCACCACTTGTCGCCGGTCTGGTGGTGGTGGGCATGACGGATGCGATAGAGGATAGGGTCGCGCAGGTTCATGTTCGGAGAGGCCATGTCGATCTTCGCGCGCAGGGCGCGGGCGCCGTCGGGGAACTCACCGGCCTTCATGCGGGCGAACAGGTCGAGGTTCTCCTCCACCGAGCGCTCGCGGAACGGACTGTTCTTGCCCGGTTCGGTGAGGTTGCCGCGGTACTCGCGGGCCTGGTCCGGCGAGAGGTCGCAGACATAGGCCTTGCCGGCCTTGATCAGCTCCACCGCCCAGTCGTGCAGCTGCTCGAAGTAATCGGAGGCATAGCGCTCCCGGCCGGACCATTGGAAGCCCAGCCAGCGCACGTCGCTCTTGATCGCATCGATGTATTCCTGGTCTTCCTTGGCCGGGTTGGTGTCGTCGAAGCGCAGGTTGCACTCGCCGCCGAACTCCCTGGCCAGACCGAAATTCAGGCAGATCGACTTGGCATGGCCGATGTGCAGGTAACCATTGGGCTCCGGCGGAAAGCGGGTGATGATCTTCGTGTGCTTGCCCGACTCCAGGTCGGCCTGGACGATGGGACGAAGAAAGTTCGAAGCGGCGGGAGTCTCTGGCTTGCTCATGGGGTCCTTGATCATGCAGGGGCGCGGCCCAGGGGCGGCCGGACCAAACAAAGCGCCTATCATAGCCGAAGGCGCCGAAGCCTCGACAGCCGCTGGCGGCAAATCGAGCGCAGGCCCCAGGGTCTTGCCGCGCAGCGGCTCGAAATGTCGCCTCAGTCGGGTAAACTGCACTGCCCCGCGGGGGCCGGCCTGGCGTACCCTAGATGGTCAGGCAACCGGGCTGCCGAAACGGCCTTCGACTTTCCGACAGAGCGAATACCTCCATGATCAAGCTGCACACCAACCACGGCGTCATCACCCTCAAGCTGTTCGACGACAAGGCGCCGGAAACCGTGGCCAACTTTAAGGAATACGTGAAGGCCGGTCACTACGACAACACCATCTTCCACCGCGTGATCGGCAATTTCATGATCCAGGGCGGCGGCTTCGAGCCCGGCATGAAGCAGAAGAGCACGCGCGCGCCGATCAAGAACGAAGCCAACAACGGTCTGTCGAACAAGACCGGCACAGTGGCCATGGCGCGCACCATGGAGCCGCACTCGGCCTCGGCGCAGTTCTTCATCAACGTCGCCGACAACACCTTCCTCGACCATAGCGCGCCGACCGTGCAGGGTTGGGGCTATGCGGTGTTCGGCGAAGTGGTCGAGGGCCTGGAGGTGGTCGACAAGATCAAGGCCGTGGCCACCACCATGAAGGCCGGCCACCAGGATGTTCCGGTTGATGACGTGGTCATCGAGAAGGCCGAGATCGTCGAGTGATACTGCTGATCTCCGATCTGCATCTGCAAGAGGAGCGCCCGGATATCACCCGGGCGTTTCTGCATTTCCTGGCGACCCGCGCCCGCCAGGCCGAGGCGCTGTACATCCTCGGCGACTTCTTCGAGGCCTGGATCGGCGATGACGCCATCAGTCCTTTTCAGCGCGACATTGCCCAGGCCTTGCGCGAGCTGAGCGACGCCGGCACGCGTATTTTCCTGATGCACGGCAACCGCGATTTCCTGATCGGCCAGGCCTTCTGCCGCGAGGCCGGCTGCAGCCTGCTGCCCGACCCCAGCCTGGTGCAGCTCAACGGCGAGCGCGTATTGCTGATGCACGGCGACAGCCTGTGCACCCGGGACGCGGCCTATATGCGCCTGCGCCGCTGGCTGAGAAATCCACTGAGCCTGTTCATCCTGCGCCATCTGCCGCTGGCCAGCCGCCAAAAGCTGGCGCGCAAGCTGCGCAAGGAGAGCCGCGCGCAGACGGCCATGAAGGCCAGCGAGATCGTCGATGTCACCCCCAGCGAGGTGCCGCGCATCATGCAGGCTCACGGGGTGCGCACCCTGATCCACGGCCACACCCACCGCCCGGCGGTGCACCGCTTAGAGCTGGACGGCCAGCCGGCCCAGCGTATCGTGCTGGGCGACTGGGATCGGCAGGCCTGGGCGCTGCAGGTCGACCGCGAGGGTTTTGCCCTGGCGCCCTTCCCTATCGCCTAGCGCTGCAACTGCAAGGCCTGCACCTGGGCGCCGAACTGCGGGCTGCTTTCTATGGTCTGCGCCAGCCGGCTGGTGGCCTGGTTGACCCGCTCGGCAACGAACAGGGTGATATCGGTCTGGGGCAGCGGCGGCAAGCCCTGCTCGATCACCCGCAGATCCGGCTCCAGGGTCTGCCGGGGAATGATGCCCACGCCGATGCCAGCGCGCACCGCGGCCAGGATGCCGGCGCGGCTCTGGCTGGTGAAGGCGACCCGGTGGGCAATCTGCGCCTCGGCCAGGGCCTTGCACGCCGATTCGCGGTGATAGCAGCCCTCGACGAACACCGCCAGCGGTAGCGGCTCCTGGCGGTCGGCGGCATGGGCCGGCGAGCCGATCCAGACCAGTTGGTCGCGGCACAGGCGCCGACCCCCTTCGGAATTCGCCGGCATCTCCACCAGGGCGATGTCCAACTTGCCTTCGGCGACCATCGCCGCCAGCTGATAGGGCCGGTGATCGCAGACCACTTCCAGACTGGCCTGCGGATAACTCAGCACGAAGGCCTCGAGCAGGGGCGTGAGGGTGCGGGTGGCGTACTGGTCATGGGTGCCGAAGCGCACCAGCCCGTCGACATCGGCATGCTGGAAGGCTCCCAGCAGTCGGTCGTGGAGGTTGAGCAGCTGCTGGGCATAGGTCTTCAACTGCTCGCCGGCCGGGGTCAGCTTGACGCCGTACTGGCCGCGCTGCAGCAGCTCGGTGGCGACCAGTTCCTCCAGCCGGCTGAGTTGCATGCTGATGGTCGAGGGCGCCCGGTGCAAACGCCCGGCAGCGGCGGTGAGGTTGAGCGTATCGGCGACCTCGACGAAGGTGCGCAGCAGGGCAATGGGCAGGTCGCGCATGTTCAGTATTCAATCTTATTGAATGCGGGTATCAATATTTATCGTTTTTCCGAATCCTGACAAGTCGTTAAGGTGACCATCAGTCGGCTCACCTCCGCGAGCCTTGCCCGCCCTTTGCCCCGGAGCCCCCAGCGCATGCGCATGCCCACCACCTTTGGCATGAATCAGATCGTCAGCCACGGATTCGGCATGTTCCTCTTCGCCGCATTGATGCCCTACATGCGCGAAACCATCGAGATCAGCAACTGGCAACTGGCCGCCATAGGCGCGCTGACCCAGCTGGCCTATCTGGGCGGCGCCATGCTGCTCGGGGTGGTCGGTCATCGCCTGGGCACCGCCCGGCTGTCGTTGTTGACCGGGGTCACCTCCAGCGTCCTGCTGTTCGTCATGTCGCAGCTGCGCGATCCGATCTTGATCACCCTGACCCTGACCTGCCTGGCCGCCAGCGCCGCGATCAGCTGGGGCACCATAGTCGAGATCGTCAGCCGCTGCGCCCGTCCCGAGCAGCGCTCGACCTATCTGTCCTGCGCCTCCAGCGGCACGGCCTGGGGCTATGCCCTCAACGGCTTGCTGATCCTGCTGGTGGTGCCGACGCTGGGCTGGCAGAGCAGTTGGCAGGCGGCCTCGCTGTTCGGCCTGCTGGTGGTCGGCCTGACCTGGCACATGCTCCGCGACCTCAAGGCCAGGCCCGCGATCCAGCCCAGCGGCACGCTCGGCAGCGATTCGGTGATCCCCACCTCCAAGCTGTTCGCC